>CAYJBK010000007.1:0-14743 GCA_964368365.1 uncultured Candidatus Saccharibacteria bacterium | reverse complement strand
TTGCAACTCTAGAAAATAGACTTTCCATTGATGCGCGTGGAACCTTCATTACCTCTGGCACTGACAATCGTCTCTACGATTACTACGAGACTGCCGAGAAAAACACGGCACTCTATCTCAAGGCACTTGTTGCGGCGAAACGCGATAATCCCGTTATTGACGGCATATTCCGATGGCTCTTAGCTCGGAAGCAGCGCGATGGTGGGTGGGGAACTACGAACACAACAGTGGCCGTCGTCGACGCATTCTCTGATTGGATGTCCTGGAAGCGAGACCAGGATGCGAAATTTCTCTTCTCGCTGAGCCTTGGTTCAAGGGGTCTTCTAGAGCAGGAACTACCGACCAAGGAGGGGGCCCGAAGTGCCTCGCTGTTTACCGGCATTCAAGACATCGAAAAGAACAAGATCCTTCCGCTCGCATTCGAAAAAAAGAAGGAAGCGCCGCTTGGTAGCACTCTCTACTACAGCGCCGCACTTACCTATGCACTGCCCACAGAAAAACTTCCCCCACGAGATGAAGGCTTTGCGATAAGCCGAGCCTTCTATTCGAAGGAAGATACAGAAAACTCAAAGCCACTCACCTCGGCAAAAGTGGGTGACGTGATTCGCGGGCATATCACGATCACCGTCGCCAAAGATCGAACACTGGTTGCAGTAGAGGACTACATACCGGCCGGGATGGAGATCGTGAATCTTAACCTCGCCACAGAGGATCAGTCACTCCGCGAAGATAGATATGACGGAGACCGTGGTTCAGTAAGCTCCATCGGATCTCTAGCGGCAAGTATCTTTGGTCTTGGTGAGCGGGAAGAATTGGACGACTCGCTCTATGGTCCTCAAACAGTATCAAACAAGCTCTACCCAGATTCAGAGGAGGCTCACGATGATCGAGTGTTCCTTTTCAAGGAAAACATAGTTCCGGGTGTCTATACATTCGACTATTATGCTCGAGCACTTATTCCTGGTACCTATAATCATCTACCGGCTGTAGTCTCACAGCTCTATGCTCCGGAGGTATTCGGCAGAACCGGTGGCCAGTTGTTTACTGTTGTGAAGTAACGGTCACAGTGATCGAGCTCTTCTCGGTTCTTCCCTCGGCAGATATAACGTACTGACCAGGACCCACTGGGCTCCACGGTACTTCGCGGCCACGCCCGACGAGAGCGCCGTTAATCTTCCACTGAACTTCCTCCTTGCTTTGGAGCGGGATCATTGAACCCGGAACGTACTCAAATCTATCTGCGGAATGCGGATTCGTAATAAGTTCAGTATCACTCTCGAGTAGCTCCGTCCGGATATCTTCCACGCTATCGTGGGGTAAGCCAAATTCCAGATCGCCCTCAATTTCATACGAGGCCAGATCACTGAATGAGAATTCTGTATTCTTGTTGTATTCAGTCGCATACAAAAGCTGCATTGCTTCATGCCAGATTTTCCCAGCTCCCGATTGCCCGGACACTTCGTGCATGGCAGTATTTTCGCTATTTCCAACCCAGACGCCGACGACAAAATCCGGAGTATACCCAATGGTCCAGCTGTCATGGTAGTCACGAGACGTCCCAGTCTTCACTGCATAATTTTTATAGGGAAGATTGAGATTACTTGCGAGACCGAATTGGTCCACGCTCGTGTTTCTGTCTGAGATAATCTTTGTGACGAGCTCTACATATTCCTTCGGTGCAATGCGGATGGCTCTCGGCAGCTCGCGCTCCATGGGAGTTTGAACAAAGATAGGCGTACCAGATTTTCCGAGGACAAGTGGCTTAAAGACACCAGAATTAGAAAACAGAGTAAAGTAGTGGGTGAGTGTCAGGAGATCCATCTCAAGTCCTCCAAGAGCGATACCGAGGTCGTATGACTCAAGCGGCTGAATGGCACGAAAGAACAAAGGCTTTTCGAGAAGATCGTACAGAGTCTTGGGCTCGATGTATTCTAGGACTTTTACTGCAGGAACGTTCAGGCTGTTCACTAACGCAGAATGGAGTGTGACCATTCCCCGATACTTTCCGTCGTAATTTTTTGGATAGATATTAAACCCTGTTGCGATCGGATAGGTGTACTCACGATCGTCTAGAAGCGAATATGGCCTCGCACCTTTTAGGAAGGCTTGAAGATAGATAAAGGGCTTTATGGTGGAGCCTATTGGTCGAGGTTCCGCAGCCATGTTGATCTGGTACCCATTGACCTCTTTCTGCGGATCGGGCGTGCCGATGACCGCCAGGAGCTCGTTCTCAGGCTGCTTTATTACAACGATCGCAGCATTTTTCGCTGAGGCAAAGGCTGGCGATGCAAGATTCCGAGAAACAATCTCTCGGAGCAATTCAGAAAGCTTCTTATCGATCGTCACAGTGCACGAGCCCTGGCAAGAGAGAGGGAACGCTGCGAGCTCAAAGCTTTCAGCACTTCGTCGAGGAGAACGCTCGGGCAGATCACCCGGCGAAGAGGGCGCGGCCCCAAGTGCCTCGGTAAGTTCGCCCGCGACGGCAGTGTTCGCCTCTGTGCCGGGATATCGTACTGCGGGATTCCCCAAACTTGCCACGAGCGTTGCAATCTCAGCATCGGTAAGCTCGTCAGGTTTCTTATGAAAATAGAAACGACTTGCCTCGCCCAGTCCCTCTGCTTGCCGGCCAAAGTACGCAACGTTTGCATACATTGTGAGGATATCCTTCTTCGACATAAAAGCATCAAGACTGAGGGCGTAGGCGCTCTCGATTATTTTGTTAATCAGCGTTCGATTGTTCTCATTATGAAGAAGGGTTTTGGCAAGTTGCTGTGTAAGCGTACTTGAGCCAGATAGCCGAAACCGGAAAAGTGCGGTTCCGAGGTCGCGGAAAATGCTTAGGGGATTAATACCTGGGTGATAGTAAAAATATCGATCCTCCTTCTGGAGCAACGCAGCCTCAAAATTCGCTGAAACTTGCGAGACGGGGATGGTGTAGAGGCCGTAGCTATTTGGTGTGATCTTTAGAACCTCGCCATGTCTGTCATAGAGGACAGTAGACTCAAAAGTGTGGTAGAGTGTGAGCGCTTTTGAGGAAAGTGCCTTGGCACTGAGAAAGAGCCCGCAGAGTATAGAGGCAAGCACAACCAAGTATCTTCGCCCAAAAAATCTCATGAGCTTAAGCCTACAATGATTATCCTAGACAAACCAGAGGGGCTTACACCGCTCCAAGCACTCGACAGGCTTCGGGAAAAGCGCCCAGAATACCGTGATGCAATCCTAAGCTATGCTGGCCGCCTAGACCCTATGGCGTCGGGGGTGTTGCCTGTACTCGTGGGTGAAGAAAATAAGCGCCGCGAAGAGTTTCTAGGGCTAGAAAAGGAATACGAATTTGAGGTACTCTTTGGCATTGGAACAGATACACATGATATTCTAGGAATTATAGATACGATTCAGCCGGGAAAGCCTCGGGAGGGCGCTCATGACCTCACGGGTACTTTTATGCAAACGTACCCAGCGTATTCATCAAAGCCCGTTTCTGGTGTGCCGCTCTATAAGCATGCAAGAAACGGGACACTAGACACAGTGAAGATCCCTTCCCGCGAGGTAACAATACATTCAGCTCGGAAAGTTTCGAGCTTTCAGATTACCGGCAAGGAACTCCTCGCAAGCGTGGTAAAACGTGTCGGAAATGTCGTCGGAGACTTTAGGCAGGAAGAGATCCTGAAGAAATGGGAGCAGTCGCTTCGGACCCAGCAAGAGCGCATTTTTTATGCAACGAAATATAATGCCGTCGTTTCTTCTGGTACATACATCCGAACGCTTGCCAGAGAAATAGGGGAAAAAGCGGGGCTACCTGCGCTTGCATTCTCGATCCGCCGGACGCGCGTAGGGGCGATGACTCTTAAAGATTCAGTGAGCTAGGACTCTTCCGGTCATTGAGGCAGGAACGGGAAGGCCCAACAAACTGAGCACAGTGGGTGCAACATCCGCAAGGGTGCCGCTTGAGATGGTTTCGCCTATGGCGGTAAGAATTACGGGAACTACGTTCTCTGTGTGGGCCGTGTGTCTCGCTCCTGTTTCTGGATGAACATTCATCTCCGCATTTCCATGATCAGCCGTGATAAGCGCCACGCCACCTTTCGCCTCTAGAACTCCCAACACGCGAGAAAGCTGCAAATCAATTTCTTCAACTGCTTCGATAGTTGCCGGAACATTTGCTGTGTGGCCTACCATGTCGGCGTTGGCGAAATTTATGAAAAGAAACTGTGTTCCTTTTTCGATCTGGACGATCGCAGCATCGGCGATCTCTTTCGCGCGCATCTTAGGTGCCTCATCATGAGTTTTGATGTCCTTTCGACTCTCAACGAGGATGAACTCCTCGCCTTTATGCGGATCTTCCTTTCCGCCATTTAAAAAATAGGTCGCATGTGCATACTTTTCTGTCTCGGCTATGTGCGCCTGTGTAAGCCCAGCACGTGAGATCTCCGCCGCCAGTGTGGTCTCAATCTTGGACGGAGGAAAAGCTACGAGACAGGAGAGTGACGAATCATACTCTGTGAACGTTGCAAAGCAGAGGTTGTCTGCTTCTTTCCGCTCATGGATCTTTTTCGAAAGCATTCGTGCGCGATCTGCTCTGAAGTTAAAAAATGCTACCGCGTCATTTTTCTTGATCGGATACCCGTTGCCAGCACTATCGAGAAAAACGATTGGCTCGATATACTCGTCAGTAGCTCCCTCCTGATACAGTTTTTCAAGCATTTCAGAGGGCGTCATATCGGCAGCGCAGAGACGTCCAGTACACTCAAAGATAGCCTTCTCGGCCTTGTCTACTCTGTCCCAGTTATTGTCTCTGTCCATGGCATAGAATCGACCAGAGATCGTGGCGATCTTTCCAGTACCAACTTTCTGGAGCACTCCTTCTAGTTCCTTTATATACTGTCCAGCGCTTTGCGGAGCAGTATCACGTCCATCGGTAAATGCATGAATGACCACATTTGCTATGCCAGCATCCTTCGCGGCATGGAGCAGCGCATAGAGGTGTTCCTGGTGGCTGTGAACGCCACCAGGACTCACCAAACCCTGAATATGGAGCGTGGAGTCGTGCTTCCGCACGTGATCGAAAAGAGTTTGAAAAACAGGGTTGCCAGCAAAGCTATTGTCCCGAATAGATTTGGTGATACGGACAAGATCGGTATCAAGAATCTTTCCAGCACCGATAGTCATATGCCCGACCTCACTGTTGCCAACCTGACCTTCCGGCAACCCGACGCTCTTTTCACTGGCATCGAGAACTGCGTGAGGGTAGCGAGACAGAAGTCCTCGATAGAAGGGGAGTCGCGCCGACGCTAGTGCGTTATTTGTTTCGTCCTCTCGATATCCCCAGCCGTCAAGAACTATGAGAGCGAAGGGGAGATTCTTAGGCATATTTCAAAACGTTCTTTCCGCCAAATTTTGCGTCTACTCCAAGTTCTTCTTCGATGCGGAGTAATTGATTGTATTTTGCCACGCGCTCGCTCCGACAGAGTGATCCAGTCTTTATCTGCCCAGTGCCAGTGCCAACCACAAAATCAGCGATCGTTGTATCTTCCGTCTCGCCAGACCGGTGAGAGATCACAGCAGTGTACCCAGCTTTATGCGCCATCTCGATTGCCTCAAGCGTTTCCGTAACCGTGCCGATCTGGTTTAGTTTTATGAGTATTGAGTTAGCGGCCTTTGTTGCAATGCCCTTTTGAAGACGTTCAGTGTTGGTAACAAAGAGATCGTCTCCCACGATCTGTACGCGACCTCCAATCTCTTTTGTGAGCTCCTCATATCCAGCCCAGTCATCCTCCGCAAATCCGTCTTCTATCGAAACAATAGGGAACTTCTTAGTCCATGCGCGCCAAAACTCCACCATTTCTGGCGTCGTGAGCTTTCGCCCCTCAGTAGCTAAGTCATAGAGGCCATCCTTATAGAATTCACTCGCGGCAGCATCGACAGCAATGGAGATATCAATCCCTGGGGTGTAGCCAGCTTTCGTGATCGCTTCGAGAATAATCTCGACAGCGCGTTCGTTTGAAGGAAGCGAAGGGGAGTACCCACCTTCATCGCCCACGGATGTATTGAGCTTCAAGCCAGCAAGGATCTTTTTGAGTGCATGGAATGTTTCTGCCCCATACCGGAGCGCCTCACGAAAACTCGGTGCTCCGATCGGCATGATCATGAACTCCTGAATATCAGTGGAGTTTTCGGCATGCTTACCGCCATTCAGAATGTTCATCATTGGCACAGGAAGCTGAAGCGGAGCGCCGGTCTTAGAAAGCGCATGAAAATATTCATAGAGCTTTACGCCATCGCTCGCCGCGGCTGCCCCTGCAAAAGCAAGCGAAACACCCAAAATGGCATTTGCGCCAAGACGCGCCTTATTCGGCGTACCATCCTGTGCTATCATCGCCTCGTCAAGTGAACGCTGGTCAAACTCATTTCCGAGAAGAGCGCTCTTGAGCTCATGCTCCACATGACTCACAGCCTGAAGCACTCCCTTACCGCCATACCGCTTCTCACCGTCGCGAAGTTCTACTGCCTCATGACTTCCGGTTGACGCACCCGAAGGAACCGCTGCGCGTCCAAAAGAGCCATCCTCCAAAGTAAGATCGACCTCGATAGTTGGGTTTCCACGAGAATCAAGGATCTCACGTGCGTGCAGGGCTGATATCTTTTTCATGGCTATATATTTTAAAGGCTAGGAACTCTACTCTACCGTATCTATTAAAAAAATTCAAAAAATAGATTTTTTCTTTTCCGCATGCTCCATGCTATAAATGATGTAGAGTAACCGTACCCGCAAAGGGGAAAGGATCGGCCGAGAGTGGATATGTCAAAGAAAAACAAAAAGACTCCTGGTGTGGTTATAAAATACACAGAGTTGACGCTCAGAGATGTATTGATTCTTGCTCAAAAAGGCCAAGTGGGACCCGATACAAAATTTGAATGTCCCCAGTGCGAAGGCAAGAGAAAGGTCATAACCGAACAGTCACAAAGAATGATCAATCTCATGTTTGAAGACGGACATCCCGCAGCAGCCAGCATCAAACCAGACTATGAGGAGTGTGTGCGATGTGAGGGAACTGGAACAGTTGATCCTTCGAGCATTGAATTTTCTTTTGATTGAACCAGGGTGGTGTAATAAAGATCCCCGCAAGAGCCGACTACTTTTGCGGGGATTCCTACTTCCTCGATCATTGATCGTTGTGGTTTTCGGATATGGATCCTAATATCGATATCGAAGCTAAGCTTAGATACGGAATTCTAGAGGTGTTGTATAATGTGCATGCTGGACCTATTTGCCTCGCCGAATCATCAGAATTTCTGGAATTTCTTTTCCCGAATTGAGTTTATGAGAAGGCGCCACGATATTGGTTTTTATAAAACCGTTCTTTTTATAAAACCCGATTGCTTGAGAATTGTATGACGCCACATACACTGAAATATCTTTTTCATCACCAAGCCATTCCAGTGCTTTTGTCATGAGCTGTCTCCCAACACCCCTTCCCTGATAGTTTGGATGAACATACAGTGCTCGGAGATCGTGGAGACCGTCGCGGCTAGTAGCCATACAAAACCCGATAACGTGAGTGCCCTCCTTTGCAACCCATATATTTGAGTTATCCTTGGTTTCGATTGATCTCTGCCAGCGCCTAACTCTCTCGGGGTCCTCGAAGTTCTCTAGCTGAATATCCTCACTCGTAATTCCTAGTTCCTTATTGGGGTATGTTTTAAACCACGCATCCCTCTGAATATTACGAATTTCCTCTGCATCCTCGGGTCGAGCCATAACCACCGTGATTAACTTATTCATGTGGAATAGCCTACACCCGCTGCACAAGCACCATGTTTGTGGCACCTGACTTTCCAAACGGAATTCCGGCTACTACTACAATCGAGTCGCCTTTTTCAAGTTGAACGATGTCATTTTTGAGTGCCACCCTTTTGGCCTCATTCATCATAGCTTGAACCGTAAGCACCTGCTTGATCGCCTTTGGATACACGCCCCATGTGTAGTTGAGGTCGTGAAGTGTTGCTTTGTTGGGGCAAAGGGCGATGATAGGCTGCGTGGGCCGATGACGCGAGATCAGGCGTGCGGTTGCTCCGCTTTCCGTGAACGCGACAATGAGTTTAGCGCCAACCTGGTTCGCAATCTTGGTTGCAGATGAGGTAACACCATCGACAGCATTCGTATCATCGTTAAATTCTCGTGGTACCACATGTTTCTCAGCAGTCTCGATGATTTTCACCATTGTTTCTATGGTGACAACCGGGTGTTTTCCTTTTGCAGTTTCGCCAGACGTCATCACGGCATCGGTTCCATCGAGAATTGCGTTCGCCACGTCTGTAACCTCTGCACGAGTGGGGAAGTAGTTCCAGGTCATCGACTCAAGCATCTGAGTTGCCGTGATGACCGGCTTTCCCAAGCGAAGACAGAGATTGATGAGTTGCTTTTGAATGTGGGGAAGCTCGGGAAGCGGTGCTGCGAAAGCAA
This sequence comes from uncultured Candidatus Saccharibacteria bacterium, assembly GCA_964368365.1. Classification (GTDB taxonomy): domain Bacteria; phylum Patescibacteriota; class Minisyncoccia; order Phycocordibacterales; family JBBUBG01; genus CAYJBK01. Next base: position 6,282 of record CAYJBK010000007.1, on the reverse strand, counting down.
GATCTCCGCGTGCGATCATGAGTACATCTGCCACCTCCATGATCTTTTCAGCATTCTCCACGCCCGCGAGTGTTTCAAGCTTTACTACGATGTATGGCTGGCGTTCCTTAGGAAGAAGAGCCCGTACTGCAAGAATATCGTCAGCAGTCTGTACGAAGGAAACTGCAATGGCGTCTGCCTTGATCTCAAGTGCCGTTTTAATATCATTCTTGTCTTTCTCAGAAAGCTCGAAGCGGGCGAGGGCAAGTGTGCGAGCCTGGAACCCCATGCGTGCGCGGAGATCGCCCCCAACGATAATCCGGGTTCTCACGCCACCGGAAATGGTGCTCTCTACTTGGAGCTTGATGTCCCCATCGCCCAGATATATCTCATCTCCTGCAACGAGGTTTTCAAGAACATGGGGTATATTGACAGAAACGCGCTTGCCGGTGCCTTCTTCTGCGCCGAAGACGATTTCCAGTATCTCACCCTCCTTTATGGGAGTTGGGTCGGGGGATACGACACCAATACGGATCTTGGGACCCATAAGATCGGCCATGATAGTAAGCTTGCGGCCCATCTTTTTTTCGGCGATACGAACCGATTTTTCGCGATGCATGGCCTCCTCTCTATTGCAGTGAGAGAAGTTGAATCGAAAAACATCTACTCCCGCTTCGGCTAGTTTTAAAATGGTTTCTTTGCTGTCGCTCTTGGGACCGAGACTCGCAACAATTTTTACTTTTTTTAATGGATGTGGTGTCATAGTGAGGTATGGTAGTCTATTTTGGACTAAACGACAAGAGTCTGGTAGAATATCTGCCATGAATAAAACAAGCATTATAGTCATAGTTTTGATCATAGCAGCCGTCGGCGTCTGGCTTTTTATGAGTTCTAGTGCAAATATGCCCCCTCCGGTCCCTGACACGACTGCTGGTAGCTCTTCTGATGCAGCAGCTCTTCCGGCAGCAGCAGTGCTTCTTGCAACCACGTCCACGCCCATTACTAGCGCATCAGTAAAAAATAATATGCACCGAGTTACTATCGAGACAAACATGGGCACGATTCAGTTTGAAACATATGACGCTGACGCGCCTAAGGCAGCAGAGAACTTTGTAACCCTGGCAAATAAGGGATTCTACAATGGAACGATCTTCCACCGCGTTATTGAGGGATTCATGATCCAGGGCGGTGATCCAACTGGCACCGGAACGGGAGGTCCGGGATATTCTTTTGCTGATGAATTGAATCCATCCACTGCTTCGTACAAAGCAGGATACAAGACTGGTGTCGTAGCCATGGCGAACGCGGGACCGAATACGAACGGAAGCCAGTTCTTCATTATGCTAAACGACACCCCTCTTCCAAATCTCTACACTATCTTTGGAAAGGTGACCAAAGGGCAGGATATCGTTGCTAAGATTGGAAAGACGCCAGTCGGTCCAAATGACAAACCACAAGAACAGGTGACCATGAAGAAAGTAACTGTAGAAACTCTTTAGACTGGGAGCCCTAGAGAATAAGCATCGCATCTCCGAAGGAATAAAAGCGATAGCCAAGACGAATTGCTCGCATATAGGCCTCACGGATGAGGCCTATATTTGCGAACGCGGAAACAAGCACCAGGAGTGTTGACTTCGGAAGATGAAAATTCGTAATGAGGGCGTCAACGACCGTGAACTGATATCCGGGAGTGATAAAAATGGAGGTTTTCCCAATATCTGGTGATTCAAGCGCGCGAAGGGTTGTTGTGCCAACAGCTATCACGCGCCCGCCTTTTTTCTTGGTGTCCTCGATGGCTTTTCGAGTCTCCTCGGGTATCTCAAAGTATTCTTCGTGCATTATATGATCCTCGAGCTTTTCGCTTTGAATTGGACGAAATGTACCCAGACCAACGTGGAGAGTGAGGTAGGCTGTTTTGACTCCTCGCGCCTCGAGCCTTCTGAAAAGCTCCCTTGTGAAATGAAAACCAGCCGTCGGCGCGGCAACTGAACCGACCTGCCTGGCGTAGAGAGTCTGATACTGTTCGGCTTCCTCGGGAGCTTCCGTCACATAGGGCGGCGTAGGAATCTCACCGTACTGCTCTGCATAGGCGAAGACCGCCGCACGATCGATAGGGAACTGAAGCAGGAGTACACCGTCTGGCGATCGCTCTAGGAGAGTTGCCGAAAGGCCATCCTCGAAGCGCACTATGCCCCCGAGCGGAATTTTTCGGGCAGGCTTTGCAAGCGCTTCCCAAACGCCCGCTTCCTTTTCTCGGAGAAGAAACACCTCGAGGGAAGTCCTATCACACTGCGCACGGAGTCTGGCTTTGAATACCTTTGAATCGTTAAATACTAAAAGATCTCCTGGTCTCAGAAGTTCTGGAAGCCCGTAGAATGTCGTGTCGGAGATGGCTCCAGCACCCCGGTCTACCACCATGAGTCTCGAATGGTCTCGCGGCGTCAGAGAGTGCTGAGCAATGAGCTCGGTAGGCAAAATATAGTCAAACTCGCGTGTTTCCATGCTTATATATATACTACGGGGTATGGATAAAACAACGTCATGGGGAGAGGTCGCCGACTGGTACGACAGTCACCTCGAAAATGACACGGACTCGTACCACCGAGCGGTTATATTGCCACATCTCGCACGCCTCATGGATATTTCTCCAAAGGAGGCGGTGCTTGATCTTGCGACCGGGCAAGGGTTCTTTGCTCGCGAGTGGGCACGTTTCGGGGCCAGTGTAACAGCTGTGGATATAAGCCAGGAGCTGATTGACCGCGCAAAAGAGAAAGGAGGCCTCATTTCCTATCATGTAGCGCCCGCCCACGCGTTGCCGTTTTTTAGCACAGCATCACAAGCAAAAATCTCCCTGGTGCTTGCCATACAAAATATCGAGAACCCAAAAGATGTCTTCAAAGAATGTGCCCGCGTTCTTGCTTCAGACGGAAAACTTTTTCTTGTTCTTAACCATCCCGCATTTCGCATACCAAGAGCCTCGAGTTGGGACTACGATGAAAAGCAGAAGGTGCAGTATCGGAGGATTGACCGATATATGTCAGAAGCACAGATTGAAATCGACATGCACCCCGGGAAAATGAGTAGCGAGAAAACAGCTTCCTTTCACCGACCACTTCAATGGTATTTCAAGGCATTAAAATCTGCAGGACTCACCGTCTCCGGTATGGAAGAGTGGATCTCGCATAAAGAAAGCACCTCTGGACCACGTGCAGACGCGGAAAATAGAGCGCGAAAAGAGATTCCACTATTTCTTCTTTTGGAGATTACAAAGCACCACTAACATGAAATTGCACAGATTTATCATAAACGCGGCCCTCTCATCATCGATTCGAATTCGAGATAAGGAGCTCGCAAACCAGATTCAGAGCGTGCTTCGTCTCAAAGAAGGTGATCGCCTCGTCGTCTGTGACGGCAGTATGCATGAGGCAGAAGCTATAATCACCTCGCTTGGGAAAGATGCGGTAGAAATTTCATTGGGCGAGATCCGGAGGAATACCGTCGAAGCCGAGCGAAAGGTGATCCTGTATCTCTCAATTTTAAAAGGCGAGCATTTTGAAATGGCGCTTGAAAAAGCAACTGAGTGCGGTGTGGCAGAAATAGTTCCACTCATAACTGACCGCACGGTGAAGCAGGGGGTTCGTGAGGATAGAGCACAGAAGATTTTAAAGGAGGCAGCCGAGCAGTCCGGCCGGGGCAAGGTACCGCTCCTGCATGCCGCACGATCTCTTTCTGACGGCATACAGCACGCCGAACTTGCGAATACCGTAAACTTCTTTTTTCATGAGACTGGCGAACCTCTTCCCATGCTTCGATCCGTCACCCTACCCACTGATTCTATTGGCGTCTTTATTGGGCCCGAGGGAGGGTGGAGTGGGCAGGAGCTTGTATTCGTAGAAAAAAAGATAATGGAGGGTAGGAATCTTAAGGTAGTGACACTCGGAAAGAGAACTCTGCGGGCAGAAACCGCTGCCATAGTGGCAACCTACGATTCAGTCAATCTCTAGTTACTTATTCTTCATTTCGTATGAGCCATCCCACGCCTCCGGTGGATGCTCAAGAAAATATGCGCAGCGTTCATAGAGCGTTTTGCTTGGCCCATCCCACGACTCTTCTTCGATGATAGTCGCAAGGATGCGTGAAGCTACCGGCCACTCGCCGGCATAGTATGCGGCACGTGCTTCGGCAAACCGTGTGGTAATGCGCGCCACCTTCTCTCTTTTTTCAGGATCTACCACCTCATAGAGAGTTACGGGAAGCTTCTTGCCTTTCACCTTAACGCAATCTATTTCGCGGAGAAGAATACCCTTTTCGGAAAGCTCCCTCTGGTCCAGCTGGGCGTAAGTAAAGTTACTAATGAGGATATGAACTCCGTACTGCTTCGTGAGGCTCTCGAGACGTGATGCCAAGTTTACGGTATCGCCCATCACTGTATAGTCGAAACGATTCTCAGAGCCCATGTTGCCTGCGGTAACTCGTCCTGAGTTAAGACCGATACCAATATCTATGGGGGGATCACCCGCCGCAACACTTTCAGTGTTGAATTTTTCGAGCGCAGATGCCATGAGAAGCGCTGTTTCTATGCCATCCATAGCATGTCGAGTATTGGTAAGCGGCGCGCCCCAGAACGCCATAATCGCGTCGCCAATGTATTTGTCGACGACGCCACGCTTTTCCAAAATTATCTCAGTCATCACCGTCAGATACTTGTTGAGAAAGTGGGTAAGCTGGGTCGGTGTCATCTTTTCTGAGAGAGTTGTAAATCCGCGAACATCGGAAAAAAAGATCGTAGCCTCCTTTTCTTCTCCTCCGAGCCGAACCTTCGAAGGATCCTTGAGCATGTCGTTCAAGACATCGTGAGATACATATTTTGAGAATACATGTCGAAGTTCGCGCTTCTCGCGCTCCACGGAAAAATACCGGTATATGAAGAGGAAGACCGCGGGAACGAACCATGCAAGCTGGAGAACGATGATGGGAACTATGGTGCCCCGGTCAAAAAGGACCGTTGCACTTATAAAATTTGTGATTCCAAGAAAAATCGCACCCGCTATCGGCTTTAGCGATCCCTTCAGGAAGAGGAAAAAAACGAGCACGAGAAATACGGTAAGGAAGATCCAGCTCGCTGCATATGAGTCGGGAAGCGCGGCGAGGGTGAGTCCAGCGAGGAGCATATTCGCAACTTGAGCCTGGATCTCAACGCCGGGCATAGTAACGCCACGTGAAAAGGGTATCGCCTGCTCATCGTGTAGATCGGGTGCTGTGGCGCCCAGGAATACTATCTTTCCAGCGAGTTCCTTTTGAATATCTACCTCGGAAAGACGATGGAAGGGGATACGCCGCAGTGAGCCCGGAGGAGCCGCATACACGATGCGCTCCTTTGATGTTTCTTGTCGGCGAGGGAACGAAAAACCCGAGCGAGAAGTAACTTCATACGCGAGTGCCGGATACTTCTGGGTGGAACTTGCGCTACTTGTGACAAGCGTCGGAAGCGTACGAGCGATATTGTCCTGATCCAAAGGAAGATTTACATGTCCCAAGCTAACGTTTCTTCCCAAAAAGGCGGGTAGCGGTGCGATGAAAGCCGGAGCGGTGAAACCAGCAGGAGAAAGAAGAAGTGGTGATGCCTCAAGTGCCAAAGAAACCGGATACTCGACTGCCCCAAGCGCGTCCGCAAGTGCTCGGTCATCTTCTTTTCCGTACCTCGATGCCTCGCTCCATACTACGTCGATCGCGAGGGCGGCTGGTGGAGTTTTCGAAAGCACCCGGATAGCATCCGCAAAAACTTTCCGTGGCCATGGCCACTGCCCGATCTTTGTAAGCGATTCGTTGTCGATTGCAACGATCACAATCCGAGAATCAAGGGGCTTGGGTGAAAAAAGTCGGTCTTCTAGGAAATTCTCGACGCCCCGGAAAAGCCCCCCGACATATACGCCAAATACAATGAGCGCCGAGAGAAAGCTAAGACCCAGGGCGGACCGTATATGTTTGTTCATACACGTTATATGGCCTGCCCTTCAGCGGCGCTCACAGGAGCATTTACAGTAAGAGGGGGAGTCTTTCCAAGAAACTCTTCTCCTGTTTTGGATTTCCAGGTGACGACTATGAAGCCTTTCGCGGTGCCGTTTTCTGCTATCTCTGGCGCGAGTTTTGCGGTAAAGAGTCCCGATTGCGTAATGCTTCCGATTGGCCCAATAACCCTCCACACAGCCTCAGTCGTTATTTCTCGTGAGGGGGCGTCACGGAACGCTATACCAGCTCGAAGGGTATACGTTTCTCCCTCGACAAAAGTATCTTTGGCTAGCG
>CAYJBK010000006.1:0-15480 GCA_964368365.1 uncultured Candidatus Saccharibacteria bacterium | reverse complement strand
GGCTTGATCTTGCTTACTTCAACCCAAAAGATAGAGCTCGAAGATTTTGGAAAAAATTCTGCTTGGTCTTGAACGTCTGGCATATGTAAGACCCATTATATGTTCGGTTGCCGAGCGAGGCAAATCCGGCTAGAATGAGCCACATGCCCGGGTGATGGAATTGGTAGTCATGCGCGACTCAAAATCGCGTGCCGAAAGGCATGGGAGTTCGACTCTCCCCCTGGGCACTCGTTTACAAATAAACTGTACACAAAAATGTCTCACGAAAAAGAGGACGCTTCAGATACGGAGAGTGGCATGGATAGCGAATATAGAGTTGGGAAAATAATAGACTTCGCTGGCAAGCGCGTAAGGATCAGCGGGTTTACGGCAAAAAAAGGCGACCCGACGAGGGCCTTTATGACAGAAAACCTGTCTGCGGAAGAACTAGAAGCCGACAAACAAAGAGAGGAAGTAATACTGGGAAAAATAAAAGGACAGATCGAGGCAAATCCGGATGCACTTATCGATACCGAACAGGCGAGAAAATACTGGGGCAGAATCTACGACGAGTCTGGTAAGAGCGGCGAGCGAATGGAAATGCAGATGAATGAACTGTACGCGCAGAAATATCAGGAAATTGCACGGGCCGCGCGTGAGCAAATGATGCTCTTAGAACGGAGCCTCAATTCCGCTAAAGATGAGGCCGAGAAACAAGCCATCCTTTCGCAAATAGTCAACGAGCGAGACACGGCAATTGAGATGGAAAAGGAAGCCGCAAAAAGACGCACTTAAATATGAAAAAGTGCAAACCTGCACTTTCCTCCTAAAATAGCCTTAGACTTAGGACTATGATTTGAAAAAGATGCCGCAATAGTCTATGCTCTCGGTATGGAAATCACAATAATACTTGGTATCGTTTTGATACTCGCTTCGACCATTCGCATCGTGCAGCAGAATACGGTGTATGTGGTCGAATTCTTGGGAAAATTTAACCGCGTTATGCCCGCAGGCCTCAACTTCAAAGTTCCCTTTCTTGAGCGCATCGCCGAGCAAGTAACGCTTCGCCAACAGAACTTCGCCATGAAAAACACCTATCCCTCAAAGGACAAGGTGATCGTGGACATCTCGACGAACCTCATCTACGGAGTAGACGCCAGCACTGAAGGCGTACGTAAATATGTGTACTCCCTCACGAACCGGAATCAGTCGATCAGCGCGATCATCGAGAACTCACTCCGAACGTATGTGGCTAAAGAAACACACGAAGGCATTCTTGAGAAAAAAGACGAACTCGCAACCCACATCCGAAATGACCTTGAAAAGCAGTTCTCTGACTGGGGTATGTTCATATACTCATTCCAGATAACTGAGATCTCCTTCCCTGCTACGATCACCCAAGCTATGAGCGAGGTAGTCGCCAGTGAGCAACTCAAAAAGGCTGCTGAAAACAAGGGTGAAGCAACTAAGATCCAGTCAGTAAAGGAGGCTGAAGCAGAGAAAGAGCGCAAGCGTCTTCAGGGAGAAGGCATAGCACTCGAACGCGAAGCTATCGCTCGTGGTCTTAAAGATTCCATTGAGATAGTACAGTCGGCAACCCATCAGAACAGCCGAGAGATCATGGCGCTTCTCACGCTCACCCAATACCTCGATACCATGAAGAGCATCGGAAGCTCTGCGGGTACCAAAGTTATCTTCATGGATAGCAGCGTCGACAAGACCGACGATATCACAAAGCAACTCATCTCTGCATTCGAAGCGAAGGAGACGAAATAAAGCAGCATGGAGAAACCTAAACTTCTCGTTATCTTGGGGCCCACAGCCTCAGGCAAAAGTACGCTGGCCGTAGAAGCGGCTAGGCTCTTTAACGGAGAAGTAATCTCGGCCGACTCTCGGCAAGTATACCGCGAGCTTAATCTGGGAACAGGAAAGATCACGATCGGAGAGATGAAGGGTGTCCTCCACCACCTGCTAGATATTGCTGACCCAGCTGAAATCTTTACCGTAATGGACTATAAACGGTTGGCAGAAACCGTCATCGCAGACATAGTTCAGCGCGGCAAGCTCCCCATATTGTGCGGCGGAACCGGGCTCTATATAGATACGCTCGTTAATAACCTAGAGATCCCAGAGGTACCACCCAATCCAGAACTTCGCGACAAACTTTCGGATGTGCGTACACACGAGCTCCTTAAAATGCTCTTTACAGCAGATCCCGAGCGAGCGGCGAGCATAGATAAAGATAACCCTCGGAGACTTGTGCGGGCCATTGAGATTACTCAAGCACTCGGAAAGGTGCCGCCACTCACCTACGAATCGCCAAAGTATGACCCCATATTTATTGGCATCGCTCTTCCAAAAGAAGAACTGGAAATAAAGATTCGTGAACGATTAAAGAGCCGACTTGCAGCTGGGATGATAGACGAGGCAAGAAAACTCCACGAGAAGGGACTTTCTTGGGATCGGATGGAATCTCTGGGACTCGAATATAAGTATCTTGCACAACATCTTCAAGACAAGCTCTCACGAGAAGACATGGAGATACAGCTCGGGCGGGCAATCGTAGACTACTCAAAGCGGCAGATGACCTGGTTCAGAAAAAATCCAAGAATAACTTGGCTTACTCCTCCGGAAGTTCTTCCGCATCTTCAAGCTCTTTTCGAATCTCATTGAATTCATTCTCCGTTTCCTTCAGACGGGCTTTCAGTTCTTTTACAAGAACCATCCCTTCCTTCACGCGCGCGATACCCTCTTCCACATCAAGCTCACGCTCCTTCTCAAACCACTCTGCAATCTTCTCAAGCTTTCCCAGCGATTCTTTGATATTTATTTTCTTGGTCATATCTTGTCTTTAAGTGAAATAATTTCTGAAGTAACTTCTCCTTCTGCGAATTGACTCCTGAGCACCTCACCTTTTTTCAATCCCGTAATGCCTTTCACAACTCGTCCATCGCTTCTGAATACAATACTGTACCCCAAGCGTAAGTTACGCGTCGGGTCTGCAAAAGAAAGGATCTGCTCCACCCTTGAAACGTCCGAGGAAGCGGCGCGGATACCGTATTCGATGCGATCGAAAGCACGAGAAAGTACTCCTTCGATCTGATCCTCGAGAGCGCGTATCCTCTCTCCGAGAGTTCCCGCATTCCGTATAAAACGCTTTTCAAGGTCTGCGAAAAGAAGAAAAATGTGTCGAAGCCCAGACACCATTCCTCCAGTCGCTCGATCTATCCGCGCGCGATATTCGCTCAAAGCATCATCGAAAGAATTTAGGATCTCGCGTTCATGATCTTCGACAATTCTCCGGAAAGACTCCCACGATTGATTCATGAAATGCGCAGCGGCAGTGGGAGTGGAGACAGAGGCATCAGCGACCATGGTTGCGATGGGCACATCCACGTCGTGACCAATGCCAGCAATGACAGGGATTTTAGAAGCAAAGATCTCTCGACAGACAAGCTCGTTATTGAACGCTTGCATGCTCTCAAGACTTCCACCACCACGCATGATCACAATCACATCGAGATCTTTTACAAGGTTCAACCTTGTAATTGCCCGCACAAGCTCGGGAACTGCCTGCGCTCCCTCAACACGCGAGTCAGCAAAATATAACTTGAACCCTAGAGGCAATAGATTTTTTCGGAAATCCTGGATCACCACACCTCCTTTCGACGAAATAATTCCCACCTTTTCAATTCGTTCTGGAATAGCACGCTTGCGAGCGAAGAGGCCCTCCTCTTGAAGCTTTTTAAGCAGAAGTTCATACGCCTTCTTAAGCGCACCTTCACCGACAAGTTCAATGGACGTTGCGCGGAAATTAAACTGCCCCGTAGGCGTGTAGATAGCGGGCGAGCCACCCAGCTTTACCTCCATACCTATTTCAACCAGAAGACCCGCATTCCGAAAGATCGAGGGGTGCATATAACATCGAAGTACACTGCCATCTTCCTTATCCTTGACTGAAAAATAGATGCCTGATGGATATGCCTTCCACTCTGAAACTTCACCGGACACAAAGCACCGTTCAGCTGAGAGAAGGTCATTTATTCGCTCCAGAAAGTCGCTGACGGAAAAAATCATTGGCATATTGTATCACAACCAAAAAACCGACCTTCCGGCCGGTGTTTTGTTATTTCTTACCCTCTTTGTGTGTAGTCTGCTTCTTGCACCATTTGCACCACTTCTTGAGCTCGATTTTACGCTCCACAAGCTTCTTGTTCTTGCGGCTCCAGTAGTTGATCCGCTTGCATTTCGAGCAAGCAAGTTTTATGAGTTGTTTCTGCGGCATGGGTAAGACAATACTATGAATTGCAGATTAAATCAAGAGCGGATACACTGAGCGTATAGTGAACCCGCAAATTAAAGAAAAACTTATAATCTTGATGGCAGCCATGCTAGCACATACCTGGGCATTCATCTTAGCGTTCGTGATCCTAGGAACTATTGGCTATATCATTGGATTCCCCCTCCTCGGGGGCATTATTGCCGTCGTGATAGCCTGTGTCTATGTCTACATTAAAGGCGTCATGTCGGGCTGAGTCAGCATGGACTTTTTACGCTCGAAACCGTAGACTGAAAACCGTTGGGAGATTGGTTAAGTGGCATAATTTTCCTCTCCAAAAGGAAAGTCGGGGGTTCGATTCCCTCATCTCCCGCTTTTATGTCCCCAGAAAAAGAGGCAATACAAGTTACCGTGGCTGCAGGTGTGGTTGTTAAAAGAGATGGCAAATATCTTCTTGTACAAGAGTCTCAGAAACACTGTTATGGCAAATGGAATTTCCCTGCGGGAACAGTTGACCAGGGCGAAACGATAGAAGAGGCCGCTGTGCGGGAGGCAAAGGAGGAATCTGGCTTTGACGTAAGAATTATCCGCAAGATTGACATCTATCACGAGAAAGCTACCGCGGCCGTAAAACATGCCTTCGAAGCAGAGATAATCGGCGGCGAGCTTTCATACCCTAAAGACGAGCTCATGGGAGCAGGATGGTTTAGCTACAACGAGATTGTAGCAATGAAAGAAAACCTGCGAAATCCATGGATACTGGATGCAATAGCAAACGTGGAGCAGAGATGAAGATATATTTTGTACGCCATGGTCAAAGCGAGCAAAACTTCTTAGGAGAAGTGAGGGGTGCGGAGGAATGGCAAGGCTCAGCCGGAGGGCTGACGGCAAAAGGCAAAGCGCAGGCACTTGCTGCCGCAGAAAAACTCCGCACGAAGTCCATAGAAATACTCATTGCAAGCTCGCATGACCGCGGGCAGGAAACAGCAGAAATTATTGCCAAGAAACTTGGAGCGCCCATCACGACCAGTTCGCTTTTTGTTGAGCGCAGAAATCCTACCGAAATATGGTATACGTTTGAAGACGACCCCGGAGTAAAAGCAACCGTCGATCTTCTTAAGAAAAACTTTCACAATAACGACTGGCGGCACTCGGATGAAGAAAACGCATCTGACCTTCTCCGGCGGGCCAGGCAAGCGCTCGATTATCTCGAATCACTCCCGTACGAAACCATCGCCGTCGTCTCACATGGAGCTTTCCTCCGCGCGCTCTTTTCCCTGATGCTTCCGCCCCACTACACACGCTGGGTAGACTTTGCCGCACTTCAAAACTTCGCACTTGAAAACGGACAGATCGTAGAATGGAGCTACGGAAATAAAAAATGGAAACTCCATGGAATGTTGAGATTTAAAATAAAAAACTTCCTGCATCGACTTCTTCATTAGGAAAGAAGAACCCCGCATCCGCCGATGGCAGACACGAGGTCCTGAGGCCCGCCTTACAGCGGACAAATACTACTTCTTCTTATCATCCGCACAAGGAACCCAACCCTCCTCGGTCAGCTCCCAGGTACCCTCTGGAATGAGGGGGTTGTGGCCACCGGGTTCCTCCATGATGCCGCGAAGCGTTCCGGGATACGCGAAAAACCGGAAACTGGGTGTCCCCTCATCCCAATTCTCATGCACCCAGGCCCCATACCCATCGTAGGGGTTGTTGAGGCCTCGGATCGCCCACCGAGGAAGCACACCGCAAGTAACAGGTTCCGTTTTCTCTTTAGTGGTCAGTGTCCCCTTCTTCTTCGGGTACACACGCGTCACCCCCTCGGCGAAGTAGTGGCCCCAGTTATCGGACGCAGAATTGAGATTAGAACCACTATCCCACACTGCTTCTTCCTTCGGGATCGAGTTGGGAATGAAGTAGTAACTGGTCCAACCATGCCGATCCTTGTAGTGAGGGACTTCGTAGCTAAAGAGCCAGAAACCACTCGGGGGAACAAGACCTTCGACCTGGTGGTCAAAAGGCATTGCATCTAACCTTCTTTATTGTCAACGACCTTAAGTGTGCCCCGCATCATTGCGGGTCACTTCCCCGCAAGATGTCTTGGGAGAAGAACGAATATCAAGACTGTCTTAATATCCCTTCTCCTACCAAGTCTAAGTTGTACCTCGACTGTATCACATTACTGTCAACTTGTCAAGTCTATTGCAAATGACGCCCTGGTGTTACTTTTAGAGGCATGACTACGCCTTCCAATTGGAAAGATTACGAACTCGTCGACTCAGGCTTTGGTATGAAGCTAGAGCGATGGGGAGATGCCGTACTTGCACGCCCAGACCCGCAGGCCTTTTGGCCGCAGAAGCTTTCCCCTGCTGAATGGGAAAAGGCAAATGCCACCTACATCCGAAACGAGGGTGGTAAGGGATCTTGGGATTTCAAAAAGGAGCTTCCAGAAAGCTGGGTTGTTTCGTATAAGAATCTGCGGTTTAAAATCAGCCCAACGAGCTTCAAACACACCGGCCTTTTTCCTGAGCAAGCAGTGAACTGGGATTGGATTATGGAAAAGTGCCAGACGCGCACCGCGCCCAAAGTGCTCAACCTTTTTGGATACACGGGCGGGGCAACAGTCGCAGCAGCAAAAGCTGGTGCGGCAGTAACCCACGTAGACGCCGCAGAAGGTATGGTCGACTGGACCAAAGAAAATCTCACACTCTCAGGACTCGGCGATGCTCCCGTGCGCCTGATCGTAGACGACGCCATGAAATTTGTGCAGCGCGAAAAGAAGCGTGGAAGTCTCTACGATGCGGTCATCATGGATCCGCCGTCCTTTGGCCGTGGAGCCAAGGGCGAACTCTGGAAACTAGAGAAAAATCTCTGGCCGCTCGTCGAGGAATGTGCGAAGATCCTGAAACCGAACCCACTCTTTTTACTCATAAACTCCTACAAAACCGGCATGTCCCCTATCGTTCTTGAAAACGTACTTCGTGCAGCGCTCGGCGAACACGGTGGTAAATTCTCAAATGGAGAGATCGGGCTTGAATCGAAAAGGACTGGTGTCATATTACCTGCCGGTATCTTCTCCCGATGGGAGAACGCGTAGATAAACCATGGGATACATCGCTCTCATCCTGACGCTGATCCTCGTATATGTCGCTGTCTCCTATGCGCGATTCCGAGCGAACGTAACTCGTGGAATTGAAATCGGGAAGTATGCTGTTCCATTCGAACGACGTATTCCCGCTGCCGAAAAAAGAATACTTTTTGCAGGAGACAGTACCGTGGTTGGCATGGGAGCACAAAATCCCACTCTTTCTACTGCGGGACGGTGCGGTGCCGACCATCCAAATGCCGAAATTATTAACCTAGGCAAAAATGGTCGGCGGCTTGCGGAAATGGTGGAAACAATACGAAGCGAAAAAGAAAGACTGGGAAAATTCGATATCGCCGTATTTCAAATTGGTGCAAATGACGTAACTCACCTCACCCCACTTCCTGAAGTAGAAAAAAGCCTTAAAGAACTTCTAGAAGAAGTCGCACCGCTCGCGCCAAAGATCCTAATACTCCACTCGGGAGACCTCGGCCGATCCCCCATCTTTCCTTGGCCGATAAGCTGGATAATCTCTGCTCGCACAAGAGCTGTGCGCGATATCTATCTTCGCATAGTTCCACAATCAGGTGCACACTACGTTGACCTCTATGGCGCAAAAGTTGATGACGAATTCCACACCGATAAAGACCGCTTCTACGCCACAGACTATTTCCACCTCTCCGGCGACGGGTATGGTATCTGGTATCGAGAAACCAAAAAGGTTTTAGGCTCGCTCAAGTAATCTAAAACACACCGCGGCCGCGGTGTGTTTTAGATTTATGCGTAGTGAGGGATTCGAACCCCCGAAGCCCGAAGGCGCGACGTTTACAGCGTCGTGTATTTGACCACTCTACCAACTACGCGTCAAGTACCTCACCGAGATACTTATCTAAGATACGCTATTCTAATAGCTATTTCAAGCACTAAAACAAGAAACCACCGGATATCCGGTGGTTTCTTGTTTTGACACTTAGAGCGTGGCCTTCTCCTTCTTTCCCCGTCCACGTTTTGAGGAAGTAGAATCATCGCTTTCATCTCGCTTCTCATCAGCAATGATCTTCAGCTCCCCATCCTTAACGATCACAGATACTACACCGCCCTGCGGTACGCGCTTGCCTATCAAGAGTTCTGCGATTGGGTTCAAAATCTTATTCTGGATCAAGCGGCGAAGCGGACGCGCACCATACTCAGCACTATACCCGGTCTTAGCCAGAAGATCTGCTGCGTCCGAAGAAACAGAGAGCCGGATCCCCTTCTGCACGAGCCGATCCTTAACTTGATCGATCTGGATCTTAACGATATTTCGGATAACTTCGGCTGGAAGCGAGTCAAAAATAATTATCTCGTCGAGGCGATTCAGGAATTCTGGACGGAAGTAATCCTTGAGCTTGTCGCGGATCTTCTGCTTGGTTTCAGAGTACGCCTGGCCAGAATCACTGTTCGTGAATCCAATGCCCGCCATCTTCGTGACAAACTCAGAACCGATGTTTGAAGTCAGGATGATAATCGTATTCTTGAAGTTCACCACACGGCCCTTGGAATCTGTGAGTCGTCCGTTATCAAGCACCTGAAGAAGCAAGTTGAACACCTCTGGATGTGCCTTCTCGATCTCGTCGAAAAGCACTACTGAATACGGACGGTGGCGTACCGCCTCAGTGAGCTGGCCAGATTCATCGTAGCCCACATAGCCTGGTGGCGAGCCAATCAGTTTGGAGATAGAGTGCTTCTCCATGTACTCAGACATATCAACACGAATAATCGCCTTCTCATCGTTGAACATAAATTCTGAGAGAGAACGAGCAAGCTCCGTCTTACCCACCCCAGATGGACCCAGGAACATGAAGGATCCTATTGGTCGATCTGGATCACCAATACCGGCGCGAGAGCGGCGTACCGCATCTGCGATCTTCTTCAAGGCCTCGTCCTGACCAAGCACGCGACGACCCAGCTCCGCCTCCATGCGGACGAGCTTCTGCGCCTCTTCTTCGAGCATCTTCACTACAGGGATGCCGGTCCACTTAGCGACGACGTTTGCAATGTCCTCTTCTGTGACATCTTCTTTTAGGATCCGGCGAGTGCCCTGAAGCATCTTGAGACGCGCGTCATTATCCCGGAGCGCCTTCTCTTTCTCTGGAACTTTGCCGTATCGGATCTCCGCAGCTCGGCCCAGGTCTGCCTTCATCTCTGCTGTTTCAGCCTCAAGACGAAGCGCCTCGAGCTCTTTCTTAATACTTCGAATTTCTGTAATGATATCCCGCTCGTTCTTCCATCGCAGGTTAAGTTCTGAATTCTTTTCTTTAAGATCTGCAATCTCCTTCTCAATCTTTCGGATGCGCGCCTTCTGGATCTTCGGAGTTTCGCTTGAGGTAGTTTCCTGCCGAAGCGCCTCTTTCTCAATCTCCAGGCGCCGAATCTTTCGATCAGCTTCCTCCAAAATCACCGGCTTGTCTTCAAGCTGGAGACGGAGCGAAGAAGCGGCCTCATCGATGAGGTCGATCGCCTTATCAGGCAGGAACCGGTCTGCAATGTACCGAGTCGAGAGGTGAACCGCAGCCACGATGGCGTCGTCAGTAATATGGATACCGTGATGCAGTTCGTATCGAGACTTGAGGCCACGAAGAATCGCGACAGCGTCCTCAATAGAAGGCTCACCAATCAAAACCGGCTGGAAGCGGCGCGAGAGCGCAGGGTCACGTTCAATATGCTTCTGATATTCCTTGAGGGTCGTTGCACCAATCGCACGAAGCTCACCGCGAGCAAGCGCAGGCTTCAGCATGTTTGATGCGTCGATCGAACCCTCTGCAGCGCCCGCGCCCACCAGCGTATGAATTTCATCGATGAAAAGTACGATCTTTCCTTCCGAACGCTCTATCTCTTTCAATATATTTTTCAGTCGTTCCTCAAACTCACCGCGATATTTAGTACCCGCGACGAGGAGGCCGAGATCGAGAGAAATAAGCTCCTTCTCTTTCAGGGAATCAGGCACGTCACCCTTCGCAATACGCACAGCCAAACCTTCCGCCACGGCAGTTTTTCCCGTACCGGCTTCACCGATAAGGATAGGATTATTCTTCGTGCGACGAGAGAGAATCTGCATAATGCGCCGAATCTCTTCATCTCGGCCGATTACCGGATCAAGCTTGTCCTGAGCAGCAAGACGAGTGAGATTCTTGGCATACTTCTCAATGTTCTTGAGCTTCTTGCTGGACGGCACATCGGTGACGTCCGAATTGCGCATCTCTTGGAGCACGCGCATGACCTCCTCCTTGCTAATGCGAAAACGATTTACAATATCCCGCGCCTGACTTGGCACTTCAAGAATTGCAAGGAAAAGATGCTCAGTTGAAACAAAATCATCCTTGAGGTATGCGGCGATCTTGGAAGATGCGTCAAGAACTTTTACCAGATCTTGTGTTAAATAAATCTGGTAGTTGGGAGAAACAACCGTTGATGCCTCAGGAGCCTCGATAACGTCTACAAGGTGGTCCGTTAACAGCACAGTATCAATCTCGAGCTTGTCGAGAAGGGAAAGCACCACACTCTCCTCCAGCAGAAGAAGTGCCACCAAAAGGTGCACCGGCGTTACCTGATTTTGTCCGCGCTCTATAACAAGCTCGTGGGATTTTCGAATGGCCTCCCGCGCTTTGGATGTGAAGTTATTGAATGGAAGCATGGTATTTTTTTGATTAGAAACATCATCATTCTACTGATTTTTTACCCCTGAGTCAACCCTCCTGTACGGGGAAACGCTTCTGGAGACTGAGGGAGTCCTTAATGGCCCGGATTGTTGCGTCGAGAGCAGCTTTAGTCGTGTCCGATCCGAGAGTAAATCGTACGCCAGTACGGGCATACGCAGCACTTTTGCCGAGAGCACGGACCACATATGACGGCTCATCGGCATGAGTACCGCATGCGCTTCCAGACGATACCGCAATTCCCCGCGCATCGAGGTCAAGCACCAGCAGCTCACTCTCGATACCTGGAAAGGAAACGTGTGCATTATTCGGGAGTCTTTCGTTCGGGTGTCCGCTGAGCGTCGCGCCAGAAATTTCGTCGCACACTTTCTGGATGAAATAGGTACGAAGTTTTAGAAGTCGTGCAGATTCACGCTCTCGCTTTTTTTCTGCATCTTCTAGAGCGGCCGCCATACCAACAATAAGTGGTACATTTTCTGTGCCCGCACGAAGCCCATATTCGTGTCCACCTCCCTGCATACGTGGAGCAAGTTTCACACCACTGCGTAGATAGAGAGCTCCCACACCCTTCGGGCCGTAGAACTTCTGAGCAGAAATAGTAGCCACATCTACTCCCATGCGCCCAAAGTCGAGCGGAAGAGCCCCGGGAGCCTGGCACGCATCGAGGTGGAAAAAGGGCGCATGGAGTCCGAGCGGATCCTTAGGATTTCTCCGCATTCGCTCGGCACGAACGAGCTTCACAATCTCCCGAATCGGCTGCACAGTACCGATTTCATTGTTTGCGTACATAATGGAAACGAGATCCGCTCCACCGGCGAGCACCTTCTTTACTACAGCGAGGTCCACGCGGCCAAACTCATCAACCGGTATCCAGCTCACCGCGCGACCCTTTTTTTCCAAAGCCCGAAAGGGCGCAAGAACAGAGGGGTGCTCGGTAACACAGAGAGCGCCACTTCCGGGATACATACCCAGCACGCCAAAAATGGCGAGATTGTTCCCCTCCGTACCACCACTCGTAAAAATAATTTCTCGCGGCTGCACGCCAAACACGCGAGCCACCGAAGCTCGCGCCAGCTCCACAGCACGACGCGCAGCTACCCCTTCCTTCGATATCGAACTTGGGTTGCCAAAAGCGCCCCTCCAGAAGGGCTTCATAGCAGCAAGCGCCACTTCCGAAACGGGCGTGGCGGCTGCAGTATCCAGGTAGATACGGCGATGCTGAGCCACACTTTCCTTTTTTGTCTTTGTAGGGTATAATTTCACTTGTCTTTATATGAACATAGATTATGCCCTTATTGCAATAGCAGCGCTTTGTATTGTATGGATTGGCTCTATGGAATATAGACTCCAAAGATTCTTTCGAGGCAAAAATGGAAGCAGCCTTGAAACACAGATCAGAACGATAGCAGAAGAGATAGAAAATATTCACGGAGAAGAGGAGGAACGCATCCAGTACCTCCGCTCGCTCGAAGCACGCATTCGGCGCAGCATACAGGGCATAAGCACCGTTCGCTTCAATCCTTTCCGAGACGTCGGAAGCAAGCAAAGCTTCGCTACCACACTTCTCAACGAACACGGTGATGGCGTGGTAATCTCTACCCTCTACAGCCGCGAGCGCACGAGCGTGTTTGCAAAGCCGATCAAGAAATTTGCCTCGGAATACGAGCTTACTCCAGAGGAATCACAGTCCATCGAGGAGGCCCGCCTTCCCTAGACATGAACCCCAGATACCATACCCATGAAAAAACCAACCGACACACAGCCTATAGAGCGGCCGCCCATTGTTGTCATCATGGGGCATATCGACCATGGCAAGTCTACCCTTCTCGACTATATTCGAAAATCTAACGTTGTTGCCGGAGAAGCCGGTGGCATCACTCAACACACGAGCGCCTACGAAGTAGCCCACAAAACAGCTACTGGGACTGAAAAAAGAATTACGTTCTTGGATACGCCTGGCCATGAGGCTTTCTCTTCTATGCGATCACGCGGCGCGAAAGTTGCAGACATCGCGGTACTCGTGGTCTCTGCCGTGGAAGGGGTACAGGTGCAGACACTCGAAGCACTTCGCGCCATTTTGGCCGCAGGAATTCCCTATGTCGTTGCTATAAACAAAATCGATAAACCTGAAGCAGACATAGAGCGGACGAAGCAAATCCTGGCGCAGAATGAAATCTTCATTGAAAACTATGGTGGCACCGTGCCATCTGCGGCAATCTCAGCAAAAACAGGCACCGGAATTCCAGAGCTGCTTGATCTTATCCTCCTGGTTGCCGAGCTCGGAGAGCTTAAAGCAAGTGCCTCACACCCAGCAGAAGGCGTTGTCATCGAATCGCACCTGGATCCCAAGCGTGGTGCCTCGGCGACACTCATTGTGAAGGACGGCACGCTGGAACGCGGGATGTTCCTCATAATCGAAGGCGCCATAACCCCAGTTCGGATAATGGAAAGTTTTCTTGGTGCGCCGATATCAGAGGCAACATTCTCCTCCCCGATCAAAATTGCAGGTTTTTCCTCAATACCGCCAGCTGGTGCCGTCTTTACCTCTCGAGAGACAAAGAAAGATGCCGAGGAGTATGCCGACGCGGAGAAAGAAAAAATGCAGACCAAAAAGAGTGTGGAGAAACGGACATCTGAAGAAGAGGCTGGGAAGGCCCTCGTGCCGATACTTATCAAGGCAGACGCGCTCGGAACGCTTGAGGCACTTGAGAAAGAGCTCGAGAAACTCCGCGTACAATTTGCGGAAACGATCATCATCAAGATCGTACACGCTGGTGCCGGACCAATCACTGAAAACGACATTCGGAGCGTTTCAGGCGTCGGTGCTCCTATCGTCGTGGGATTCAATGTAAAGATAGACCGTGGCGCAGAAGACCTGGCAGAGCGTATGGGCATCAGGCCAAAAACGTTCCGCATCATCTATGAAGTTCAGAAATTCTTAGAGGACGAGATAAAGGCTCGAGTACCGAAAGTGGAGAAGGAGGTCGTCAAGGGCGTAGTAAAGATCCTCCGTGTCTTCAGCCAGAACAAGGACAAGCAGATTGTGGGCGGGGCCGTAACATCTGGGTCAATTCTTCTCGGCGGCGAGGTAAAGGTTCTAAGACACAATCACGAGATTGGGAAAGGTTCCATACTCGAACTTCAAGAACGAAAAGCAAAGGTGAAAGAGGTTGTTTCCGGAAATCAGTTTGGCGCACTGGTCGAGTCGAAAATGACCGTAGCGGAGGGCGACGTCTTGGAAATATTTGAACGCGTAACCGAATAGCAGACCGTAATGGACAAACCAAAAACCCCCTGGAAAACCGAGAAAACGACTTCCCTGGTAAAAGCACTTGTGGCAGAATTCTTAGTACGAGAAGCGGGGGCGCAGTCCTTGATCACTGTAACCGACACCCAGCTGTCTCCAGATAGAAAGCGCGCACTTGTCTTTATTTCCGTCTTGCCTGAAACTATGGAGGCGCGTGCGCTTGAGTTTGTGGAGCGTCAGCGGAATGAAATAAAAGACTACATCCGATCCCACTCTCGCATGCGCGCGGCTCCCCACTTGGAATTCGTGATAGATACGGGAGAAAAAAATCGCCAGCGTATAGACCAGCTCCTGCACGAAGACCAGAGAAAGCAAATATAATATGGCGTAGTGGCGAAGTGGTAACGCTGCGGTCTGTCTCCCTTCGGGAGATCCCTCCAGCGAGGTGATCTCCCGGGAGAGATCCCCCGCAGGGGGACAAAACCTTAATGTATTCAGTCTATATCCTACGAAGTCTTAGAAACGGGGATGTATACGTGGGAAGTTGTGCGGATGTTGAAAAAAGATTTGCGCAACACAATGCAGGAAGAGTAAGATCAACAAAGGGGTACCGGCCATGGGAGCTAATTGAAGTACAGTGGTTCGAAACCAGAGGCGAAGCCGTGAAGCAGGAGTTGTTTCTGAAAACAGGACAGCAAAAGGAAAAGCTGAAAACAAAATATATGGCGTAGTGGCGAAGTGGTAACGCTGCGGTCTGCAAAACCGCCATGCGCGAGTTCGATTCTCGCCTACGCCTTCCTAAGCAGTGAATAAGCCCGGGTGGCGAAATTGGTTATACGCAACTGACTTAAGATCAGTCGCCGCAAGGCGTGTGGGTTCGACTCCCACCCCGGGCATTGCACATGGATCCAACAATAGAAAAAAGATTTGAGAATGTCTCGCGCTCAAAGATATTTGAAAATATCGTTCGTCTCTTTGAATTGGACACACGGCGGGTACTCGACATTGGATGCTCGTTTGGTGAGTTCGTGGCCCGCTTTGGAAGTGGCAGCACAGGAATAAGCATTAACCAAGAAGAAGTAGCATACGGCCAAAAGCGCGGGCTCGACATTCGATATGGCAACATTGAATCAGACGACTTCGTTCTCGACGAACGCTACGACGTTATCTTTGCAAACAACCTCCTTGAGCATCT
>CAYJBK010000005.1:8190-17430 GCA_964368365.1 uncultured Candidatus Saccharibacteria bacterium | reverse complement strand
GCCCTCGGGCTCGAAGGCTTGCACGATGTCCAGGTAGTCGCCGTCCACCCGCACCTTTCGGAATCCCGCATTCAAAAAATCATAAAGCATCTGGTAGTACTCGCCCTTTCGGCCACGCACGACTGGAGCCAAGATCGTGAACACATCACCACTCCCTTCCTTTGCGATCTGAAGCGCAGCATCCACGATCTCTTCGGAGGTCATGCGCTTGATCTCGGTACCACACTTAGGACAGAACGGCTTTCCAGTGCGCGCGTAGAGCACGCGCAAGTAGTCGTAAATTTCGGTGATAGTCGCCACAGTTGAACGCGGGTTCGCAGAATGTGACTTCTGATCGATTGAGATCGCAGGCGAAAGCCCTTCGATATCATCTACATCCGGCTTATCGAGCCGTCCTAAAAACTGCCGCGCATAGGCAGAGAGTGACTCAATATAGCGACGCTGCCCCTCGGCAAAAAGCGTGTCGAAAGCGAGCGATGATTTTCCAGACCCAGAAAGCCCGGTAAAGACCACCATCTTCCCGCGCGGAATCTCCAAGTTCACATTCTTGAGATTGTGCTCCCGAGCGCCCTTGATGCGTATAGTGCTGTTGTCGTATGGTTCCTTTTTGGCTGTCATAGTGTTGGATAACGCAAAAGTTCCGCTCTCGCGCTTGTAGGTGTGTCTATACTGTAACTCTACCGTCCAAAGCCCAAAAAGGCAAACAAAAATCCCGCGCTGCTTTTGCAACGCGAGATCGAACACGCACTACGGACACCCACGGATGAGAGGCCCGTAGACGTTATGAAGGGATACATACCCGAACGCAGTCTCGATCTCATCGTGGGCGTATTGGCACCGGAGATCTCTGTAGCAGTTACGCGCCTCGGCCGCCGCGATACCCGAAGCACTGTAATTCTCGTTCCAGTAGTAGGCATACTCCATGAAAAGAGTGTGCACGCTATACCCTCGAGCCACGGCGCCAACTCTCACGAGAAAGGTCGCCTTAGAGGTGAGGAACCTCGTGTCGAAAGAACTAAAGACGAACGGCTGCCGTTCATCGAGCGCTTTAACGCCACACGAGAGCCGCAGCCAATGCGAACCGCCGCGGGACCGCTCCCGTGCCTCGTCGATGACAAGAAACCCGAAGCCGGGAAGTTCCGGAAAGACTACCAAGCGAATCAGCTCTTCCATATCGATCCGTACAGAGATCGGTCGCCGGTGCTTGGGAATACAGGAAAACACAGTCGGAAGGCCGTGGAGTTCATCAAGCCGAGCATTGATGCGAGAGTATCTCTCACCGCGCAGATGGTGGAGCTTCCCTATTTCTCCTCTAATTTCGGTGATCCGTTTCTCTAAACCCGCGACCCGCGCGGCGGTCCGTGCGCTTATTGCTTCTTTTTTTGCAATGAGACGCTGACTTTCCCTTGCGATCCTGCTTCGTACCCGCTCTCGTGTTCTTTCCATATGTCTGTGCCTCCAGTCGCACGTCCGAGAATAATACTAGCGACAATAAATGTGTTGTAAATTAAAAAGTACAGTTTTACATATATACTATTTAATACACTTTATAATAAGGCTTTTATTGCTATACGTATTTGTAAACCATATACTACATAGATGAATATTTTCCCTGAGCTCACGGCCCTCCTCGCCGAACTCGGTCTCAACAGGGCCGAAACTGAAGCATACCTAGCCCTCCTTGAGCTCGGGTCAGGACCGGCAAGCACCATTGCCGCAGTCGCAGGGCTGAACCGCATAACCGCCTACGAAGCCTTGAAGCGCCTTTCAAAACAAGGGTTTGTCCGCATTAGAGCCAAGAAAAACTCTCGAACACGATACTTTACACCAGTGGAATACCCGGAGATCCTTGAAAAACTGCAACAAAAGCAGGAAAAGATCTCAGAAACCATAAGAAAAGCCACTGTTCTGAAAAATAGTTTTGAAGCAGCGTTCATTCGTGTTGAAGCCAAACCTGTTGTTCTTTTTTACGAAGGCGAGGATGGAATCCAAGAAGTTCTCAACGCCACACTCAAAAATAATGCAAAAGAGCTTCTTTCTTTTTCGTCTGCCGAATCACTTGATTCAACAATAGATACCGAATTTCTTAAAAAGTACTGGCTGAGACGTACGAAACGTGGGATACCAGCTCGCGGCATCATGGCAAAAACAGAGAAAGCGCTTGCCGACTTTAATTCAGAAAGAAACAAGAGAGAACTCCGAAAAATTCGCTTCGTTCCGCCCGAGATCTATAAGTTCAAAAATGAGATCGATATCTGGGACGATATGGTAGGGATCATGTCTCTTCCCAAAGGCGCTCAGCATGGCATCCTTATTCAAAGCAGAAGCATCGCAGAAAGTCTCCGCGCCGTCTTTGAAGCACTGTGGCATACGCATCCCCAGGGGGAGCAATAAATCTGGCAGAAAAATACAATCAATCTTCTATTCCGGCTTAGTATCCAAATACTTCTTCGATTCCCGATCAAAGTCAGAAATAAATTGTTGATCCTGTACTATTCGATATTTCTGAAACTCTTCTTCGGCTAGCGCTTTTGCAACTTCATGGGAAACTTTTCCGGGATTATCAAGAATCTCATATTCGTTGAAACGTAAAAAAGCATCGAGTCTCTCTACCCATTCTTTCATCATAAGTGCCCGGCCCTTACGAACCTGATTTTCAGCGTAATCAAGATACATAGACACAATATGATTCAACTCACTCACCTCCTTCTCACCAAGGTAATTTTTGGCAACAGATACGTCTTGTTTTTGAATCTTGCCGCCGGGTGCATTTTTCCAGGTCGTTAAGCCCATTTTCGATTTAGCACTTGAAACACGCTCCGCAATCAATTCGGCTGCGGTGTGCTTCGTGATTGCCCAATGAAGCTTATTTTGAACGGTTTGATAAAATCTCTTTGTGATATCTGAATCCTTGTCGTAGTCAACACTTGTTTCAGCATACAAATCCGTGATCTTCTGATAAAAACGACGCTCGCTTGCCCGAATCTCCCTAATCTTCTCAAGGAGTTCGTTAAAATAGTCCTTGCCAAAATGGGTCCCGTTTTTCAACCTCTCGTCATCGATTGCATACCCTTTGACGATATACTCACGCAATGTTTGCGTAGCCCACACGCGAAACTTTGTAGCTTTTTCGGAATTCACCCGGTATCCCACGGAGATGATCATGTCGAGATTGTAAAATTCGATATTCCTCTCCACGTGTCGCTCCCCCTCTTTTTGAACTATCCGGAAATTCCGGATAGTTGAAATAGCCCGTAATTCCTCACTTTTTAAGATGTTTTGGATATGTTCACTGACGGTTCGAACGTCAATATCAAAAAGCTCCGCCATCCGCTTTTGTGTAAGCCACACAGTCTCATCCTGGAATAGTACGTCTACCCGGATTTTTCCCTCGGGCGTGGTATAGAGCAGAAAATCTGCTTCCTGCGGGAGAATATCCTTATTTTGCTCGTCATCAGCCATAGTTGGCTCTACTTTACCACAAAACCTACTGGCCCTATTTCTCGCCGTCCGACCAAGACTGAATGGTCACCTCTCCCAAAGGGCGGGCATTCTTCAGTTTCAGGCTACTTTTTATCTCTTTCCAAAATCCTCTGTTGTATTTAGCGTTTATAAACGCAACAATGAGCATGGTAATGACGGCGCCGAGCGTGGCAAGAAACATATCCTTCTGTGCGTCCCAGATATCACCCTGGCTTCCCAGATATGTGGCGCCTACGCCGTCCGCACCGTAGACAAGCACGATTCCGTATTCAAGAAGTTCGTACACCATCGAGAGTGCGGCCATAAGGTCAAGTGGAAAGTAGAGAGCCCAGATACCTTTCGTTTCGGCGAATCGGTTAAAAACCTCCCGTGCCGGGTAATAAAAGAGAAGGCCGAAGGAAAAATGGACCAATCTATCGTACATGTTTCTCGCAAACCCAAAAAACTGATCGACATCAAAACCCGTCCAATTAAAAATAGCGCTATTATAGGGAACTTCAGAATACGTATAGTGCGCGCCGAGAATATGGAGCATCATAAAAAGGAACATGAGCGTGTAGGAAATATTGCTCATGCGAAACCATCTATACGTAGCCGCAAGAAGCACGAGAAAAACCACCGTCATGATGTGCTCCAACACGAAGTCCTCGGGATACGGAACATCTATCGCAGAAAGTCCTAGAACGATGAGGGTAATGACATACAGAACAAGCGGGTACTTTTTGCTATAAAACCAGTTCATATGAATATAGTTGGTTAGCTTCCATCCAGTATAACGTGCTTACAAAATAAAAAACACGCTGCCTTTAGGGGGCAGCGGTTCGATCCCACTTGAGGCGGGGATCACGCCTTCATTCCTGCGGGTATCTCGATGGTCTTCCAGAACCGGATGCACCATCTCGACTTACCCGTCTCGGGATCTGGCTTAAGCGCCAGATTTTGAACGTGGCGGTCGAACTCGCAGGCACTAAACCTGCGGTCCGTTGGCGCTGGCAGCCGAGTCTCGGTGTCGGGACACTCTGGTCCCCACCATTCCTCGATCTCCCCGTCGTCCTTCGAAAACGAGAATTTATGCGCCAAGAGTACCCTCTGCACGTTCTTCGGAAAAGAACTCTTCACTTCGCTCACAATAAGTCACCTCCTTGTAGGTCGGTTGTGTAGCGCGCGGCAAGATCTCCGCGATGCTGGTGAGAAAAAATGGAGAGATTTCTCACACAGCAGCGCAGGGACCTTGCTATTTCCGTTCAGAACCCGCGAAATTTCTTTCGTGAATTCAGTTACGGAGACAACTGACTATGCTGGTAGCGATAGTGTCGTCCGTATTTGTGCGCGCTGGTGATTTTCACCTGCCTTTCGCGCACGGGTTAAAGAACTGTTACAGATTTTTAAGGTTATATCTGCAAACCTTGAATACTACTTCGACTTGTCTTCGAAATATTCGTAGACGCTCATCATGGACCAAGCGAATACGAACACCAGAAGGAAGAACGGCAGCACCACAGCAAGAATAAATACCCATTCGCTGGGCATACCAGTCCCCTTAAACTTCTCCCCGATCCACGTGGCGTAAGAGAGCCACGGACCGAGCATCAAAGGCGGCAAGAGCAACCTGAAAAGAACCAGACCTCCAAGAACGATAGCGGTTCCGAGAATATTGTTACGCACGTGGAATCCCTCCTCAAAGGTTCAATAGGCTTTTCGTAGAGTCCCGAACTGAATCATTAACAACTATCTCCAAAACAATAAGCGTGAGATATTTTAAAAACTCAGTTCGAGACTCTTAGTTTCATTTCACAAAGAACTTTTCCGCGATCGGCTCACGACTTGCCCGCCCATTGGCGGGATTACTTCATGAACCCACGTACGGAAGGGTGTGAATCGAAGGACTCGCACCCAACCTTTGGTTTTTGCTCGACACCGCCGAGCGCGGAGCAGGAGTTTAATCAACCCCTGCTAGAAACTTTTAGAATCTACCGAAGCGTCCGGAAGAACTCGGCTTCGGCTTCCGCCGTCTCCAATCCCTCGGCCATCGCGGCCGAGAAATCTTCCGAGGGAATCCGATGGAAGTAGTCCACGTCCCCGAGCACCTTGCGGTAGAGAGCACGGGTCACCTCCTCACGAGGGACTTCGGCTTCCCCCGCGTAGCAGGAGAACTTGACCCCCGCGAGCTCTGCATCCCTCAGAATGGTGAGGGCCCGGTCCTCCGAACCCTGCGGCCCGAAGTCGAGCTCCGCGAGGAGGCCGCCCGTGATCCGCGTGAGGCGGATCCGGGTACCGGACGTCGGGGTGATGAGGATCACCTCACAAGCCCCGAACTGGACCGCGGTCCGCTTGTCGCAGCTGGTGCTGCAGACGGCGGCGAGGATCTTCATCGCCGCCTCCAACTGGACGCCATCGTGAGCGGTGGCGTAAGTAACGATCCACCACGCCAATTCGGTGGTGCCCACCCCCTCCCTCAGACTTCCGAAGGGGCTCATTGCAGCTGCGAGAACAGGAACGACCTCGGAGGCCACCGCAAAGGGGTTGGCCCGGTCGAATCGACCGAACCGAATGGACATCTTCGTGACGTTCATAAGAACCTTTCCCTTCCGCTTTCGCGGTACGTCCCACGCCGATCAGACTTGATCAGCCACAGGACAAGGATTTTAAAACCTTAGAAAAGTTTCAAAATTCTTGTCCCGTGGCTTCTTTTTTCGTTACAAAGAGCCTTTACAACCAAAACCGGCTCTCGAGGGAGAGCCGGTCGCAAAAACGTCTGAGTAAACTTTCTGAGTAAACTTGTGGGCCGGCTCTCCTTCCTGCCCTTATTTGATTGTGGTTCTATCATAACACCTTATAATCTATTTGTCAAACACCTGATGCTGACAGGCGCTTTCAGAGGGTTAAAAACCCTAGAAAGTAGTGAATGTATGCCATTTTCAGCCTCTATTCACTAATATATTTGACAATCCGCCATAAAATGGCTATACTTAGGGCATGTCAACAACAAGCCCGATCAAAAAACACATAGAAGAGCTCAAAAATACCTACGACTCTCTTCGTGTGGGAAAAGAGTCTCTTTTGACCCTCCTTCGTGAGGCCGAGATCCCTGAAGCGGTCTACAACTCCAATGCAATAGAAAACTCAACACTCTCTCTACCAGAAACCGAGAAAATCCTCCTCGAGATGGAGGTTTCTCGCACGGTTTCGGTCAGAGAAGTGTATGAAGCCCGCAATCTGGCTCGAGTCCTTGCATATATTGAGGCTAAAGCGAGCGAACTCCCACTCAGCAAAGAAACGATCCTCCTTCTTCATAAAATGCTCATTGGAGGGATAGATGACGCTATTGCTGGACGATTTCGACAAGGAAACGAAATGGTACGCGTCGGCACGCACATCGCTCCTCGCCCTGAAAAAATAAACGACTTGCTCGATGCTGCAATAACACACTATTCAAGTAACGCTGAGAAATACTTCGTTGACAAGATTGCCGTCTTTCATCTCGCTTTCGAAAATACTCATCCATTCATAGATGGTAATGGGCGTATTGGGCGTGTGCTTATCCAAGCACAGCTTGAAAAACTCGGGTATCCCGGAATTATTATCCGCGATCGAGAAAAACAAGAATACTATCGTACGTTTGGTGAATTTCGGAACAAACAAAACACGAAACCTATGGAGAAAATAATCTCTCTCGGGCTTATGGAATCGCTCCATAAACGCATTGCCTATTTAACGGGCGAGACAATAATTCCTCTCGCCGAATACTGGAAGCGCCATACGCTTGCACCGAGTGCTGTATCGAATGCCGCTCGTCGTCAAAATATTCCCGCTTTCCGAGAAAAAGGAGTCTGGAAAATTTCTGAAAACTTTACGTATCCGAAAAAGTAAGGCTACTTCCCCTTCATCTTCTTCTCCGCTTTTTTCTCACTCTCCTTCGCGAGTTTTACTTCTTCTTTTACCAAAAGTTTTACCTCGTCGCGGAGGATTGCGGCGAGCTCAAAATCGAGTTCTTTGCCCGCTGCTTTCATTTCACGTTCCTTTTCTTTTATGAGCTTCCGGATGGCGGTGAGCTCATGCGGTATCGCGGCGATCTCAAGCGCCAAGATCTTTGCCGGCAAAATATCTTTAACTTCTTTCTTAATAGTCTTGGGAATAATGTTGTGCTCTTTGTTGTAGGCCGCCTGAATAGCGCGGCGACGATCGGTCTCGCCGACTGCACGCTTGATAGAGCCAGTAATATTATCTGCATAAAGAATTACCGTGCCGTCGATGTTGCGCGCCGCGCGGCCGATGGTTTGGATGAGCGACGTTTCGCTGCGCAAGAATCCCTCTTTATCTGCATCGAGAATCGCGACGAGAGACACTTCCGGCAAGTCGAGTCCTTCGCGAAGCAAGTTCACGCCCACGAGCACATCGTATTTTCCGCGCCGGAAGTCTGTGAGAATCTGGATACGATCGAGCGTCTTCACATCCGAATGCACATACGCCACGAGCACTTTCGCTTCTTTCAAATAGTCTGTTAAATCTTCCGCCATTTTCTTTGTGAGCGTCGTTACCATTATTCGCGCGCGCTCTTTCACTTCGGGACCAAGCCGTTCTTTGATGGTTGCCACCAGGTCCTGCACCTGACCCTTCGCTGGTCTGAAAATAATCTTAGGATCGATAAGACCCGTAGGACGAATGATCTGCTCAACGATCTGTGCACTTTCCGTGAGCTCGCTCTCGCCTGGTGTTGCGGAGGTATAAATAACTTGCCCGATGCGCTCTTCAAACTCCTTATACGTCAGCGGTCGATTGTCCTTCGCCGAAGGTAGGCGGAATCCGTATTCTACGAGCGTCTCTTTTCGCGACCGGTCGCCCCCATGCATCCCCGTGATCTGCGGGATCGTGATATGAGACTCGTCGATTATCGTGAGAAATTCTGGCGTGCCGTCCTCCGCGCGCGGGAAGTAGGAAAGCAAGGTGTCGGGCGGTGCACCTGCGGGGCGACCCGAGAGAATACGCGAGTAGTTCTCAATGCCATGGCAGTATCCCACCTCACGGATCATGGCGAGATCAAACTTCGTGCGCCGCTCAATGCGTTCGGCCTCGAGAAAAAGTTTCTTTTCATCAAAATACTTCAGGCGATCTTTAAGCTCGGCTTGGATTTCTTTTAGGGCGCGTTCCCGATCTTCGGGCTGCGTCACAAAGTGCTTCGCTGGAGCGATGATCACCTCGCTGAGCTTTGGCGTCTTCCCCGCCACGAATCCTTCAACAGGATCAATACCGAGAATCGTTTTAATCTTGCCGTCTTCCAGTTCAAAATTATAGATCGTCTCCTGGTCCGGCGGCATGATCTCCCAGATGTCTCCTTTCAGGCGAAACGTGCCGCGAAGTAAATCCGCATTCGTGCGTGAATACTGCAGCTGGATCAGCTTCGCAGTGAGCGTTGCGCGGTCCATCGTGTCTCCTGGCTTAAACCGCATAATATTTTGCTCGTATGCCTCGGGTGCTCCAAGGCCATAGATACACGATACAGACGCCACAATGATCACATCCTTCCGTGTCAAAAGCGCCGTCGTCGCTGCGTGGCGAAGCCGGTCGATCTCCTCATTGATCAAAGCCTCCTTCTCTATATAGGTATCGGTGCGAGGAATATACGCCTCCGGCTGGTAGTAGTCGTAGTAGGAAACGAAATAGTGGACGGCGTTTTCGGGAAACAGTTCCCGAAACTCGTTACAGAGCTGCGCAGCGAGGGTCTTGTTGTGCGCGATCACGAGCGTGGGCTTCCCGATC
>CAYJBK010000005.1:0-8180 GCA_964368365.1 uncultured Candidatus Saccharibacteria bacterium | reverse complement strand
TCGCTGCAGTGAATGTTTTTCCGCTTCCCGTCACGCCCAAAAGAGTCTGCTTCCGCAAACCCTTCTTCAAGCCCGCGACAAGCTTCTCAATTGCTTGCGGTTGATCCCCGGCTGGCTGTAGATCTTGTTTTAATCTGAAAATACTCATGGCAATTTTTCAGTATACCGCCACACATTCCTTGACGCAACGGGTTCCTACGGCGTACAACTATACCCGGAGGGAGACATATGCGAAAGAATTGGCTCCGTGACGAGACGTACATCGACGAGTTCCGCGATGACCTCACGCTACTCTACCCTGGCTGGCCTCGTTACTTGATCCATGAGGCAAGCAGGCTGGCATCGAACATCATGCTTGCGTTTGAAAAGCGCGGCGAGGAGGCCGGCGAAACTCAGAAAACGAAGCACGAGCGCGGTATGCCGATCAAGCTCGGAATGATCCCCGGCAAGATCCACCACTGCGCAACGCTCCTGGTGCTGGAGCGCTTCCACTACTGCGAACTAGCCTTGGTTCTCGTGGTGTTCGGAACAGGGGTCAACGCCACGGTCTTCATACGAAAGGGAGAGTGGGTACCGGAACTATATAGCGTAGCCCCTCTTACCTGCGGAGGCCCCTACATGATAGGAACCGGCGTGTTTCAGTGGCCCAAGCCGCACCTGATCACGGTCCGCAACTTACAAAGAGTCCTCGAGGAGCGCGTGCCATGGCACCGCCACCGATGACCAACACCCGCCCCGGCGCACCACCACATGCGCCGGGGCGGATTCTTTTTTAAAAAGCACAGTAGCATAGTCTGTAAAAAATGAAACCGCCCCAGATAGCTGGGGCGGAACGTCTCCCGCAGGAGACTCTTGTGGCCGCGTGTGCGGCCGGGGTGGTCAGGCGACCTTGGCGACCCGCTTGCGCAGGCCGACCGCGATCCCGAACGCATGCGCGAGCTTCTCGCGGACCTCGGCCGGACGGAACACTTCCACGAGATCGAGCCCGTGGAATGTAGATCGCCCCGAGAACACATTGATCCTGCCGTCCCCGGAGCGGCGAACGAACACCCGCCCCCAGATGCCGTCAGTGCGCCTAACGGACGAGAGGTGCTTCAGACGCTTGAGCTGCGCCTGGGTGTCATCGAAGATGACGAAGGCCCTCCTGACCTCCTCAGGGGTCGTGTCCGGGAACTTCTTCTTGAGAGCATCGGCGAACGCGATCTTGAAGGCGTCGTCGTATGAGACGCCTTCCTCGCCCTTCATCGGCTTGGGAAACAGCAAGCTGTTTCCCTTGAGCCAGTTGGCGAACGACTCGTCGATATCAAGCTCGCTGAGCAGCGTGCCCAGCAGAATCTGACCCATGAGAGAAGCCTCCTCGGGAAGCCCGAGTGCACTGTTGAGAACCACAAAGTGATACCAGAAAGATAATAACACACGGGGAACGATTTGCCAAGTCTTTTTTGACAAAATTCACTCCCTACCGCTAAATAGTCTCTGGACGCACACCGCAGTCCTAGTACAGAAAGGAGTGCTCGCCCGAATGACCGTATTGTTCGAAACCGGTAACCCTGATATCCTCGACATCCGAGGCCTCGTCCTTGCAACGAAAGGTGCTTCACTGCAAGAGTGGCTCAGTCTCCTCACGAGTCGCGCCGAATACGGCGAACGCGTGGGTGGCTACTACCGCGGCATGACCATCACGAGCCTGGAGGAAGCCATCCTCAAGGCGCGCTGGCTGAAGACGACTCACCCGAACGTCGGTCCGGGTTTCAACGTCTACGAGACCGATGACATCCCAAACGGAGTCGGTGGCCTCGAAGACCTCACTCTCATCAAGGGTGTCCAGGTGAAGCTGGAAGATCGCCGGAACACCGGTTTCGTCGTGCCGGTCATCTTCGGGGTCGTGGGACATCCGGTCAAGAAGTCCATGCTGATCACGAAGTACAACAACGATGTGAAAGAAGCGACCGCCGTCTCGATCTGCATCGGTGCACCACTCAAGCCACCGCACATCCCTGCTACGAAGGACACTGTGGGCAATTTCGTCACTGCGAGCGACGCACTCAGGATGGGCTACACGCACGCCCTGATCGACGAGCTCAGCTCTCCGCCTTCCCGTATCCCCTAGCGAGTATCCCTCGCGAAACGCCGCCCCGTGGCTGACCACGGAGCGGCGTTCTTTTACCCGCCTAAACGTATTACCAACTCCCCGAAGCACCGCCTCCACCAGAACTTCCGCCACCAAAACCCCCGAATCCTCCGCCACCGCCTCCTCCCGAACCGCCACTTCTATGCCACCAAGGGTTCAAGCCTCGTGCCACACGGCTCGCATAGTGCCGCGACACAAGCAGGTCAAATATGAGGCCGAGAAATCCAAAAAAGAGCGCGAGGCCGGCAAGAACACCAAGCCCCGCAAGTCCGAGAAAAAGCCAAACGCCTGCACCAAACACCCCGCCCGCCACACCCCCCTGCCAGACACTTTTGCTTCTTCCCAGAAATTCAACCATAAACTCGAAGACGACAAAAATGAGAAATATAAAGAAGTTCATCCAGCCCTCACTGGAACCTGTGTCTCCTTCCCCGGCAATAGACGCTACCTCACCTCCCAAGTATCCTCGAAGTGACCCCACGGCTGCAGCCACGCCAGCATCGTACCGCTCTTCCTTAAAGGCAGGCGCGATGTCCTCTCGAATTATTCTATCGGCACGTCCGTCGGTAACATAGGCTTCTGCGCCATACCCTACCTCAATGCGAACCTCGCGATCTTCCTTCGCGATGAGCAGAAGAACACCCGTATCCGTTTCAGCGTTCCCAATTCCCCACACTTCAAATACGCGCACAGCAAAATCTTCGATGCTCTCACCCTGGAGACTCGGAACGGTCAGCACGGCGATCTGATGTCCTGTCCCCGCGTCATACGCCACGAGCTCTGCCTCAAGCTGAGCCCGAATACTCCGCACTGAGAATTCCCGCCGTATCGTTCACAAGAACCGTCGGTCTTGCCGGAACTTCCAATGCAAAAACAGCGCTGGCTGAAGAGACAACCAGAGCTGCTGCAAGCGCGAGTTGTACAACGCGCTTCTTCATAGATCAGTTAGAAGTTTACAACCGGAACAGTGGACGCCCCCGCATCCGCCTTGTAGAGAGACCTCATATTGAACCCAAAAAGCGAAGCCACAATATTTCCCGGTACCACAACGCGGGCTGTGTTGTATTCCGTCACCGCATCGTTAAAACGCTTACGCTCCTGTGCAATACGATTCTCTGTACCAGAAAGCTCAGCCATCAGCTC
The DNA here is from genome assembly GCA_964368365.1 of uncultured Candidatus Saccharibacteria bacterium. Taxonomy (GTDB): domain Bacteria; phylum Patescibacteriota; class Minisyncoccia; order Phycocordibacterales; family JBBUBG01; genus CAYJBK01. Next base: position 4,906 of record CAYJBK010000005.1, on the reverse strand, counting down.
AATCACCGCCTCGGAAGACTTCAGGTTCGGATAGTTTTCCATAACGACAAGCAGGCGACCAAGCGCCGTTTCAACCTGGCTTGCTGCAGCAGCCTTCTCATCCACAGTCGTCGCACCGGCATACCGAGTCCGCGCCTCTGCGATTCCCAGAAAGACCTCCTTTTCCTGCGTCTGAAGCCCCTTTACTGAATTAACAAGATTTCCAATAAGATCAACGCGCCGCTGAAACTGATTCTCTACCTGTGCCCACGCGCCATCGATACCAACATTCATGCTGGCAAAGCTGTTATACGCACCCAAAAGCCACGCGCCCAAAACTACAACTATCACTAAAACCCACACCCACGGTTTAGAAAAATATGAATTCATATCGGAAGAATATCACACCACAAAACAAAAGTCCCCCTTCGGGGACTTTTGAATAGGATTATTTAGTTGCGAGACCCTTCGGAAGGTTTCGGTAACAGGTCCAATGATGACCCATACCGTGCGAGATAGCCCACATGGCCAGCTCGATCGAGTGCTCAACGTTCTTATACTCAAGCGACTCGTCACCAAACTTCTGGGAAAACTCCGTAAAGGTGGGCTTATGGAACTGAAACACACCGTACGCCTTTCCACTGTCACCGACTGCTGTGGTCTTAAATTCAGACTCACACTGGGCAACCTTCAAGGCAACTTCACGCTTTACGCCATACATATCGGCATAAAACTCAATAAGTTCCTTCACACACTCCTTCTCAATACATGAGGGATCCGGCTTGGTTATCTCAACCGCAGGGGTGGTGGAAGGGGTACCGGTCACAAGATTCGTGGCTATCGCAAAAGCTGCGAGCGCCTGGGGAATGGTAAACGAGATAATAGCTTTGTTATTAGGGCTTTTCGGAGATTCTCACCCCAGGAACCAGGCGACGAGCAAGGATCCGGGTACTGCCGTATTCTGATACTTATATTATAGCATACTGGATTAATTTTGTCAATAGTCTTCTATGCTATAGTATGGCTTAACTAAGCCATATAACGCTCTATTTCAGCGATTCTGGCTAGCCCAAGCGACAAGGAGAAAGCCTACACTAACCCCAAAAACAAGGCAAGGGGTGCCACGCTTGACATTTTTCTGGCATTAAATAACGGGGCATGCTAAAACAAACCCCGGAGGAGGTGGGAACACCTATGGGACACAAAGCAACAACGGTATGCCCTCGATGCGGAGGCATGGGGTATACCAACGGGGAGGCGTACCTGCATCCTATGATGCGGCTCGTTCTTCCGGTAGGACGGCGGCTCACTCGTTGCGGGCGATGCAATGGTTACGGGACATTCAACTTCGAACTCGAAGGAGTGGACTACTTACCCGCACTTGTCGAGCGGGGGATGACGCACGAGAGCTTCTTATTCCCCACGGAAGAGAGGCTGCTCAAGCACCCCGAAGACACGGTGAAGTTGGCCGGTGTGGCGGAAGTCAGCCCACCTACGGTCGATTCGCCAGGGGAACGGGCTCTGGTGGTGCAGAACAGCTTCTGCGTCTATCAGATAGCCTACGGTGCGAAGCCGGTTCACATTAGCGGACCGGGAAATCGTACTCTCGCACCGAGTCTGTACGCGAGTTCTCTCCTTAGCTGGTTCAGAAAGTACAAAGTTGTCATACCATGGAAGGAAGACGTCGATCACGAACGGCCGGACCCCATCACCCTCAAGTGGGCGATGAAGATCTGTGGCATCAACAAGACTCGGCGAGAAAAAAACAAAAAGGAGGAGTGAAAAACCGGTGTCGGACGCCCGCGCGTCCAACACCGGTTTACTAATTTAAAAGTATCAACCTTGCTAGACTTCCCATCGTCAATACAGTTAAATAGAGATACATAAAAAACGGGCTGTAGTGTAGCGGTAGCACGAGTCCTTCGGGAGGATTTAGCTCCGGTTCAAATCCGGGCAGCCCGACTAGTCAATAACTATGCATCTTGCCAAGGTAATTTGTAATGGCTGTGCTTCTGTAATTTGTCGCCTTGTTGGACGCGTCAACGAAAATAAAAAGCTCGGACACAACTTTTATTGTTCCCGAAAATGCGAAAGTGTTAGTAAAACAACAGCGAAAGAATTCCAATGTAGCAACACCGATTGCACAGAAACGTTTCTAAAACCAAGGAGCTGGGTCTTAGCTAATAATTTTTGCTCCAGGTCGTGTGCCGCGAAAATAAATAACAGAAGGTTTCCAAAAAGAAAAGCTGCCATGCGGGCTTGTTCTAATACCCTCTGCCAAAAGAAATACACGGGCAATAATAAATTTTGCTCGCCCGTCTGCACAAAAACAGCCCCACATATATATTCGAAACACGACCTGACCCAACTGATTCTCGAGAAAACAAGGGAGCTGGAGCGACCACCAACAATAAGAGAGGTTGGCCACGGCATCTCTCAAGCATGCGCGCGACTCTTTGGATCGTGGAACAACGCGGTTATCGCGGCACATTTGGTTCCTCACCGTTCTCACAGCGAGAAGATGTACAGGCGCATAAAAACAAAGGCCAGAGACGGTCATGAGTGCGACTCAATTTCCGAAGCAATTATTGACAACTGGCTCAGCGCAAATAATATTACCCACTCGAAGAATACTCGATACCCAACATCAAAACACACAGCTGACTGGTCTCTCGAAGAGGGGAGGGTCTTGGTCGAATATTTTGGCTTGGCAGATGATAGCCCCAGATATGACCAAACCATAATGACAAAAAAGCTCCTGTGCGCACAAAATTCAATCAAGCTCATTGATATTTATCCCAAGGACCTGTTTCCCAAGAACAGATTGGGGGAGAAATTCTCTATCACTTCTTAAAAACTCGAAAAGTATATAGATTCTCAACATCGCTCGCCTCCAATAGAGAGAGAAGAAGCGAGCGATGTTGAGAGGCGAGCAGTACCGCATGGGATACCAGCTCGCCTCGTTTGTACTAGGTCAGGCCTCAGGCCTGGGGCTGCTCAACGGGAATACCGTCGAGAATGTTCGGCCCGTGCTTCCGCACGAGTCCGGCCAGCGTGCGCGGGAGACGCGCCGCCGGGATCTTGGTGTGATGGAGATGCGCCCACTTCCACGCGGCCTCACGCGTCTCGAGTGCCACGATGTAGGTCAGCGGCACAGGCAGGAGGCCGTCGCCGAAGCGGAACTCGAGGATCTTCGAGCACACGACTTCCAGGTCTGCGTCCTTCGTGATGGTCACGCTGTCGACCATGGGGCAGTCTTCCTCGAGAAAACGCATGAAGCATCCCTCGATGCAGTACGTGCCGCCCTCGACACGCGCCGTAACGCTGTCGACCATCTGCTTCGTGCCGTCCGTTATGATCTCGCGCTTGAACTTGTCGAGACCACCGACCGGGAAATCGATCTTCTCGCACACCTCCATGGCGGCGATAAGCTTCGGACCTCCCAGCACCATGAGCAAACGCTGCAGCAAGGTGAGAACCGGGCCCTCGTTCATAGAACCTCCTTCCCTTTCGGGAATGAAACTTGTTTTTACCGTGCCGGGTATCATTACTCCAACTCCATGAAGAACTCTTTTTCCTCACGCGCAGCACGAAGGAGTGCGGCATACCCTTCTCTGAGGCAGCCAAACTCCCCCTGCGCTCGATGGACTCGATCCAGCATCTCACACGATCGCTCGAAGAGATGCTGGACAACCCGATCCCGGAGGATCGGCGTCGTTTCCTTCGAGGTCACATACGCCGAGAAACGGATCCCCTGCCGCTCGGCCATCATGAGCACTCGTTCGATGACCAAGCTTTTCAGGATCCCCTGAGGATACATGAGCTCCAGATACAGCAGACCATGTCTCCGAACAACCGCGAATGCGATCTTGCTTTTCTTGAACTCGATGCCGATCGCATCGGAACGAGAGAACACCGTGCTGGCGCCCTCCTCCAAAAGAGGCATCACGGTGTCAGCAAAGACCACTGCGTGATCTGGCCGATCCGCTTCCTCCGCGCAATGAAAGCTACAGAGAGCAATCATCGCCTCGGCATGATCTGTATTCTCTCGAATGCAATACAGATTCTTCCGTACGATCTCGAAGAGCCGTATCAGATTTTCCGCGTACGGTTCCGGGATCTCGATCGAGATCTTTCGAATGTACACCGCGAACACCTCCTTTCTTATGCAGTAAAAGAACTTGCCACTCATCGACGCGCGATCTAAAGATACAAATCGTGCGTCAGTGTATGGGCAGGGGTGAATGAAAATCGCACCCCTGCACCTCCCTTCTTCTTAAGAACTCTTAGTTAATGACCGTCTCAACTTCCGTGAGGACGAGGCCTCCCTCGCCTTCCGAAACCACGATGATCGACTTCATCGACCGCGTGATCACCTGCTCCACCTGCTCGACGGCGTCGAGCATTGAGCGAAGATCGCACCGATCAGCGCCGAACGTGAAGTTCTCGAAGAGCACGGAACGTCCCTGCGCGAAGGCCCGGAGGCACCGCACCAGAACGTCGGCCATCTTCCACTCGTATCGTTCCGCGATGGTGGCAAACCCGAAGTCGAGCTCCCACTCCTCGCAGGCCGTCGCGATGGTCATGAAGAACCGAAAGGCCTCGATGCAGTCGCCGCGGGTACCACTGAACGTCCGCGTCGTGTCCGCGTGTTTACCAGTAAGCACCTTCAAGAGAACCATCTCTTTCCTTCCGCGGCCCTAGAACTCCACCGCAACGACTTCGATCCCAGCCCCGAGCGCCTGTGCGACCGTGAGCGGACTTCCGTCCTTCATGTCGAGGGTCTTCTCCACCCGCGTCGGGTTCAGCATCTCGCCGGGCTGGACCATGGTGACGATCTCCTCTGACTTCAGGAGACCAAGCGTCAGCACCGTGTACACCGCCCGGAGCGGAACCGAGCTCCGCACCACAGCCGTGAACTTGCCCG
>CAYJBK010000004.1:0-17742 GCA_964368365.1 uncultured Candidatus Saccharibacteria bacterium | reverse complement strand
CCTTAATTTTCTCCCAGTCAAAATCCTCGGTATTCTTTTCGTGATCGGGAGTCGCTCGAAGTTCTTTAGCGTATCCTGAAACGAGAACGGCCTGCGCAATAGGGGCCTCGAGCTTCCCTAAAATACTCAAAGTAAGCTGTGCGCCAGCCGAGTGTCCAACGACAACTGTTTCGCTGTTGAAAGTGCCATTTTCTAAAACGAAAGTAAGCCAATCTCTTAAATTTGGGGTGGTAGCGTTTGGAAGCTCGGGCAACCATACGTCAAAGCCTTTTTCTTCAAGATTCGTTTTAAGATAGGGAAACCAAAAATCAGTTACCTTATCCCCCGTCCCGTGAAGAATTATGGCATTTTTCATACTAACTTTTTCGGATAGGTGTCCCTTGATGAAATCTCATTTCCCAGCCATCCGCTGTTTTTGTCCAAATTGAACTCCTGTTGGCCACTTCCAACTCTTGGTACTGCACTTCACTTATGTAAGTAATCAAAGCAACATCTCGAGTTAGCTTTTTTACCTCAAAGCTCCTGAGAGGAAGACTCGCTCTTATTTCTTGAGGGGGCGTATTGATGATTTGCTCGCGGGCGTAGACCCGGCCAGAACGACCAAATTCAAAAAAGTCTGGTGCTAATGTGCGCTCCAGATATTCCTTATCAAAGCGAGTTTCTGCTCGCCACATAGATTCTTCCAATTTTTTAAGCTCTACATGATCTTCCATTTGAGCAAGATAAATTAAGCCTCATTTTAGCAAATTCCCTGTATATTATCGAGGTGGAGTCCGGTGCTGGCCGCCTGGAGCTAGACCCGTGCGCAACCAAGCCTGGTAACGTTACCTGAATCCTACACTCAGCCTAAGGCGATCAGATCTTTTCTATATTTCTCGTCTATCTCGATTTCCGTATCATCGGATATGCTCGCTTTATTTTCAAGGTTGTGGTCACCGGGGACCATTATTCTTTCAACCCCCTTTTTAGGTCTTTGTGCGCGTACTTCCTCATTCAGGCTTTTTATCGAAGCGTCATACTTATTTCTATCAGTAGTCTTACTAATATCAATTGCAATGATAAAGCCGCCATGCTCTGTTTCAATGTAAGCGTCACTCATTTGTGAACTTGTTCGTGCTCCGATAAGTGCGCTTGCCATTATTTCTATTAAATAATTGACGTTATATCCCTTATAGCTTGCCCCCATGGGAAGTAAATTAGAAACTCCATCATCGCTGAGGGCTTTGCTCGCATCTTGTGTCGGCTCGCCATCACTATCAACCGCAGTATTTGGAGGAAGAGGCTTCTGCTCTTTCTTTGCAGCGACAATTTTAAAATAGGGAATTTCTGAAGTAGCCATATCAACCACAATGTCTCCTTTGTCGCCGGGAAATCCATAAGTTATTGGATTTGTGCCGAAAATTCCTCTTGTCCCATTGAAAGGAACTACAGTATCCGGGCCGCCACACCAGCCACCGAGAACAAAGAGACCTCTTTTGGCCAATCCCTGGGCCCAAAGATGCATGACATGCATGCCCCCGGAGTTAATAATACTTATCATCGCAATGCCGTTTGTCTTTGCTTTCCTTTCAAGCTCGTCGTGAATCTCTTTGATCTTGAGTGAGGGTCCACGCCCTTCAAAGTCATATTGAGTGTAGCCAGGCAGGTCGATCGTCTTTTTGACTGGCCCAGTTTTCCCTTCCCACGACTTAATATCCCCTATCATGTCATTCTGATATTTTCTGTCCGCAGCAGGTTTGCGGATATCGGTCTCAACCACTTCATTGGCGAAATACTCTGCCTCAGCAGGAGCAATATATTTCAGTGTGGCATCCGCTAATATCCTTTTAATTTCTCTGATTTTCATGGGTCTATAGTAGGGGCAGCCGACTCAAACTAGAACCGTGGCCAACCAGGCCCAGTACGTTATTTTTTAGCATCTTACCTTATTTAAATCAAGGACGCGTCTCGAGGGTTCATCTCATCAAGAGAAGTCCTCCTACGGCTATCAAACTACCGAAAATCTTTCTTCCCAGATCCTCCCTCTCATTCAAGAATATAGCTGCCACTACAAATATAATGACTATCTTAAAAGTTGTCACGGCCGACACCAAGCTCAAATTGGCAACAACAAAGGTAAGAACCCCCCAGGAAAGGTCTTGAAGGGATTTAAGTCCGCCGGTGATAATCAGATCCTTTTTGGTGTAGGTGGTTTTGCCCTTCGTAAAAAATGCCAAGACACCAAGACCGAGACACACCGCCCAATAACTCAATACGATTGAAGCCGTTAGACCCGTGATTCTCATTAGCTCACGATTTGCAACCACAAGGACAGAGAGGCACACGCCGTTCAATATTATCAACCAGAAATATCTGTCGTAATGTATTTTCCCTATCCTGTGTTTTTTAGATACAACTACCGTCGCGACGATCAAAAGACCTGCTCCCACAATCTGCAAACCTTTCAAGCTTTCGTTTAAGAAAATTGTGCTCAATACTATGGTGATCGGCGTATAGATATTGCCAAGGACTGAGGCTACCCCAGCTTCCACGTGTCTTTGGGCGGCGAAGTAACTTACGCTAGCACCAGCGCCGGCGACAGCTGAGGCCAACAACAGCATGATGACGGAAGAATATGGACCCTGGAGGTGAAACGGAGCAAAAACCGGCAAGATGAGTATAAAAGCAGCTGCAACCAAAGAAACCTTAAAAGCGAGGTCTATTTTGTTCCCACCTTCGTTTTTAGTAGAAAGCCAGCGACGTTGTATCGGTGCAATTGTCGCTGCAATAAAATAAAAGAGGTAAGCAAGTAAAGTCATATTTTACATTTGGCTGGCCTCCTCGATCTCGTACCGAGACCTCCCAAGGAGAAATTAGCTATTTTTACTATGCCACTTCGACCCTCCTCGGCGGGTTACTTTTGTTCGCTCGATTTTGCGTCAAATTCTACCGTCCATTCAATACCATATTTGTCTCTGAACATTGCAAAGTATGTACCCCACGGGCTTTCTGCCATAGGCATTTCAACTGTGCCGCCAACCGAGAGTCCGCCGAATATCTTGTCCGCTTCTTCTTTGCTCTCTGCAATGACTGCGATCTTGGATCTGTTCTCGTTTTCGTTCACTCGTCCCATACTTTCCGGGACATCGTTTGCGATTAAAATATTTTTCCCAATAGGCAAACTTATTCGCATGATTTTATTTGCATCATTCTCCCCCACTGGGAATTCAGCACTTGCTATGTCTTTGAAGCGAGTTATTTTTCCGAACTCTCCGCCAAATACTGATTTATAAAAATTGAATGCTTCTTCCGCATTTCCATTAAAATTGATGTAAGGATTGATCGTTGCCATCTTTTTTTATGATTAATTTATTAATAATTGTAACACTACCCCATGAGGATATTCTAGCTCCTTTTTGGACGGAGGGTGAGAAATTCGGCCAAGAGCTCGTTTTGTCGCCGTCGTGCCAAAACTCCTCTCAGCCCTGCTCGACGCCCGACTTGAGGCTGTCGTGAGCAATGACGAGTATGTGGCAAAGAAGAACAAGCTCCTCAACCAAAAGCTTGATCTGGAGGCGAAATTGAAAGAGATTGAGCGGAACGGCTCTCGGTGGCTCGAACTTTGCCGCGACTTCATTCGAGAGAGCAGTGAGGCCGTTCTTTCACCTTTGCCCGCCAATTTTTCGAAGCAGAAAAATCGGATCAAAAAAGTCGGCTCGAACCCCACCCTCCGCACCCGCACGCTCGCCCTGGATTTCAAAATGCCGTGGCAGATTCTCGCCAAATCCGACACCGTGCGGCGAAGCCGCACTCCATTTCTTTCCGAAACTCACGAAAAACAATTTTGGCTGGGGGACAGGGGGTCGAACCCCGATACTCAGGTCCAAAACCTGATGTCCTACCATTAGACGATCCCCCAATACTCTCACTATATATCACACTCGCAATCTATTCAAAAGTGTTTCGATGTCTCCTGAACCCCGCTTGAGCCATTTTGCAAAGATTTGACTTATTGTTACTTATGGCTTATTAAGCACACGTACAGTAAACCAGGAAGAAGGAGGAGTGAGCTTGCCTCAGGCATCGATACCAATCGACCTTTCCCATGTCTCTGACGAAGATCTAGTGCTCGCGGTACTCGGCCGGATTCCCAAGAATGGCTTCTTCCCGCCGGCCATCTGGGACCTCATCACGCGGATAATGCCGATCCCCTGCGTCGATGGCATCGCATATCGATTCCGTCTTGACGGTAAGCCCGAAGTGCTCGCGATTTTGCGAAACACGAGCGAAGCTGCAGGACTCTGGTGCGTCGTCGGCGGGCGTGTAAAGGGCGGTCAGAGCTTGGAGAAGGAAACGATCAAGGGAGCACTCGAGAGACATTTCAAGCGAGATCTCGGCGTCGACATCGTGCTCGACAGGGGCTGGCGGCGTCCGTTCCTCGTGGGCCAAGTGGCCTCACTGGCGACGGATGAGTTCGGGCTCGAACTGGCCAAGCATGCCATCGCACTCCGTTTCCTCGTGCGCCTCGTGGGCACCGAAAATTTCGTTTTCGGGGAGGGTGACGGCGGCCGAGAAGTACGCGCTGCCAACTGGTTCACCAAGGAGACCTTTCCCTGGGGCCAGTGCGGCTACGACCACGAACTGTTCTTCGTCGAGGCGTTCCGTCTCCTCAATCGACAGGACCTGTGGTAGACAAGAAAGTATAGGCTCCGTCACGCCATCGCGTCGCCGGAGCCTTTCAACTTTTGTTAGCTAATTACTTTAACAAATGCAAGCTCGAGTGGAAGCTCGGGAATAGTAGCAGACTCGATCTCACCATGAACTGCGAGAAACTCACGAAGAATACCAGCAAGCACGGACGGTTCTGCTTTCTTTGAAAGTTCTTCCACAAACAGGGCTTCTTCTTCGGAGAGATCCTCTTTCTGTTTTTCAAAAAGGTCTGGCGCCAGCCGGGCAATAAGCGCCGAGCGAACCACGCGAAGCAGAAGCGTAACAAAAAGCTTCATATCAATATGATTCGCGCGAGCCTCTTCAAGCACTGCGATCCCCTTCTCCGCGTTCTTTCCGACTAAGGCGTCAATGAAAAGATGGACGAGGGTCGCGCGTGGCGCACCCATAATGCGTGAAAGATTTTCAGCGGAAATGTTTTTCTCGCCAAGACTCATCGCCTTCTGGATCATACCGTGCGTATCGCGGAAAGAACCGTCGCCGAGGAGCGCCAAAAGATTCATGGACTCCCGGTCTATAGTGATCCCCTCCTCTTTTGCCACACGGGTAATCATTTTTCGGAGAACATCCTGAGAAGGCTTCCGAAAAATAAAAGACTGACACCGTGAGATGATAGTATCTGGAACCTTATGAAGCTCGGTTGTCGCCAATATAAAAAGCACATGTGCCGGGGGCTCTTCAAGCGTCTTAAGGAGCGCATTGAATGCGTCCTTCGTGAGCATGTGCACCTCATCGATAATGTATGACTTTATCTTGGAATCAAACGGCAGTGTGCGGACCTCCTCGCGAAGCGCACGGATATCCTCGATACCTCGATTCGAGGCTGCATCGATCTCATGAATATCGTTCGGCGAAGAACCTGCCTCGCGCGCAATGATACGTGCGAAGGTCGTCTTCCCTGTGCCGCGAGGACCGGCAAAAAGATACGCATGAGAAAGTTGATCGCGCTTCAACGCTCCCTCAAGAACCGAAACTATATGCTCCTGCCCGAGCGACTCCTTGAACGTCTCTGGGCGATATTTTCTATATAAAGCTGTATACATTTCGGGATGTACTTAGATCCGTTCGGGGCCGCGCGCATGGCAGAGGGTAAGTGCATTATCCAGTACCTGAGCTACAGATTGCGTAATAACCAGACGATAGGGATATTTAACCACGCCGCCTTCCATGACAGCGCACGCTTCGTAGTAGCTGTTGTAGTCGCGGGCCAACTCAAGCGCATACCCTGCGACAACAGCCGGATTATCTGTTTCCACCGCCCGAAGGATGGTATCTGAAAACTGATTGATCCGCTTTATGAGCATGACCTCAAGGGCCTCTAGTTTCTCTGGCATAACCGTTGCTGGTGGCGGAACCTGGCCGCCCGATTTTCGCACAATGCTCCGAGCCCTCGCAACGGTATACATCACATACGCTCCACCGGACTCTTCAAACTCCTTCACAACCTCCAGCGGATTCGAAGCGAACTCCACCGGAAAACGGCGGTCCTTCTTAACGTCGTTGAAGGCAATCGATCCGATCGCAAGAATCTTCGCGTTAGATTCCTTCTCTGCATCAGTAAATTCTGTGCGCTTGTGGTACGCACCACGAAAATGCGCCTCAGCAAGCTGAAGTAGGTGGATTACATTCGTGGCTCCCTCACGGCTCGCGAGTTTCTTTTTCGTTTCTGCATTTATGTAGAGTACGAAGGAGATGTGCTTCAACGTAACTTTTTTCTCATCGAGAAGACCGAGGTGCTTTGCTGCGCGGAAGATCTTGGAAAAATAATCCGTCTGCTCCTCGCCCACAACAATAGAAAGAACTGAGGGGTCAAACGTCTCGATCCGATCTTTAATACCCGCAAGATCGCGCGTTGCATAAATAGTGCTGTCATCCGAACGGCGGATCACCAGCCGCTCCTCCTCGCCGAGGACCACAGACGCCGCCCCCTCATGAAGCTCTGCTTTTCCATTCGCGAGCGCCGCACCCACGAGAGCATCCCCTTTCGGCGCATAATAACTCTCACCGATCAAGTAATCCTGGTAAATACCAAGAAGCGCGTAGAATTCGTTAAATTCTTCCAGACTCCAGCCAACCATCTGAGACCAGAGCTCAAGCTCTGCCGGATCACCTGCTTCAAGTCGATTGAACCGCTCGCGTGAGGACTTCATGAAATCCTCATATTCACGCCCCATATCAGCACTCGAGTGCTCTTCCTGGACCACAAGCTTCTCCATCTCCCGATACCGCATATATATAGAGTACAAAAGGTCATTTTTCGAAGTTGCAGTCGGAAACTCGTCCTTCCAGCGTGCATATCCTTCTAGTAAAAAACCGAAACCGCCCCAATCGTTCACATAGTTAATCCGGTGGACGGTATACCCTGCCGCTTGGTAAATATTAGAAAGTACATGGCCAATGATCGTGGAACGAATGTGCCCGGCATGAAGATGCTTAGCAACATTTGGACTTGAGTACTCGACGACCGCTGCCTGACCACGATATACGTCCGACATGCCGTACCGGCCGCCGAGCGTGAGAACGGGAGCGAGAGTCTCAAAAAGATAACGGTCAGAAAGCTTTATGTTTACATAGATGCCCTTCTGCGATATCGACTCAAATACTCCCGCTTTTGCAAAAGCCGAATTCTTAAGAATGTCGAGCAGCTCGGGAGCCTTTGCCTTGATGTATTCCTGGGCACCCACTTGTTTGAGCAGCGATGGGGAGCGAAGCGAAATATCAGCGCCGAACTGCGCACGCTCTATGAATTCAACTTCAACATCATGAAAAGCCACCGATGCTTCGAGCTGGTGCAAGGGGTAGGCTCCAAAACTTTCATATCCCAAAGACTCACGTTCATTGTTAACCTCTTCCCGAGTCTTAAGGATTGTCTCGCGCTGTGCTTTCTGTATTTCGGCCAATGTTTTCATCGTGGCTACCACTATATCAAAAACTGGAGCTTTAGACCATCCAAATGTTCAAGGCCCCACATCCTCGGAGGATGCAGGGCCCGTGTATGGATCTCTGCAGGGCAGAACGCTCCGTTAGCTACGAGCCCAGGACATGTCACCGGAATCGAGACTGGCAACGTTGCCCCGTGGCGCATCCCCCCGCTGCTGGACCAGGGGTGCCCTGAGGAACATGGCCTTGTTCCGATTCTTGCAATTCTTCCTCGGTCGCGGCGGCTTCTTGCCCTTGATGCCCAGAGCGCTGCCGAACGCGCGGATGAGATCGCTATTGACCGGGTCATGCCGATCCTGGATCTTGGCGACCAACTCCGTCGGTGCACCGTTTCGCTTGAGCACTTCTGCCAGACGCTTCAAGAGCATTTCGACAACGATCGCCGGATTGCGCTGGGTACGCTTCAGCTTGACCATAAAGCCCTGCCTCTCTAGATCTCGGACGTGTCCCGAAAAACTGAACACGCGTTATAGCCGGAAATAGCGTACCACGACCCTGGGCTATCGTACAGAGTTCACGATCTTCTCCATATCGCGCGCGTCACGCGCTTCCATGAGTTCAGCTCGAACTGCGGCCGCGCCATCGAACCCTTTCACATACGCGCCAAAATGCTTCCTCATGATCGCAAAGTTTTTAGTATCGCCCAAAAGTTCTTCGAAGAGCCGTGCGTGCTCTAAAAGTATTTCAAGTTTCTGTTTGAGCGGAATGTCTGAAATATTAACTAATTCATTAAAAAGAAACGGGTTGCCGAAGATGGCGCGGCCGAGCATGATGCCGTCCACACCAGTATCTCGCGCCTTAAGCCGAGCATCTTCAAGATCTTTTACGTCACCGTTCCCCACTATCAGAGTCCCCGATCCGCGCGCGATCTCTACCGCGCGAGCAATTTGCTCCCAATGCGCAGGTACGAGCGACTGCTCCTTCGCCGTGCGAGCATGAAGCGTCACCACGGCTGGCTCGGCTTCCAAAAGTTTGGGTAGCCATGATACAAGTACATTCTTCTTTGTGCCAAGCCGAGTTTTTACGGAGACCGGCAGCTTGCCCGCCCCACGCTTCGTGGCATGCACGATCTCCACGGCAAGCTCGGGATTATCGATAAGCCCTGCGCATGATCCGCTCTTCACGAGTGAACGATCGGGGCACCCCATGTTAATGTCGATCCCATCGAACCCCATCTCCACAAGCTCGGCAGCACCTTTCTCAAAGTTTTCTGGCTTCGTCCCAAAGATCTGCGCCACGATGGGCCGCTCCGCTTCTGTATATATAAAATCTTTTATAAGTTTTGCTCGGCCAGGAGAAAGGAGACCGTCGGTCGAAACAAACTCCGTATACATCACGTCTGGCTTGCCATACTTGGCAATAATTCGTCGAAAGGCCGCGTCCGTCACGTCCGCCATTGGCGCCAATACAAAGAATGGCTTTTTTATTTTTCCCCAAAATCCGAGCTCGGACATACCAGTGAGCCTACTACAAGTCGGAGTCTTCTGCCAAACGTGGGATAAGATGATCGTCCTGACGCACAATCGCCTGGTTCACCTCCGCGATCTTTTTGCCATCGAGCACCACCTGGAGTACGAGACCCTGCTTGGTCTCCTCCGAAAAGTTCTGGTCGAAGATAAAGTTGCCGAGACTATACGCTATCACGCCATCTTTGTACCGTTCCACTTCTTCGACAACATGCGGATGGTGCCCTACCACAATCCGGGCACCAGCATCGATCGCCTTTCGTGACAAACTTTTCTGGCGAGCATTCGCTTTCGCCTCATACTCATTTCCGTAATGAAAAGACACGACGAGGTGATCCACCTCCTTTGCCGCTTCAGTAATGATCTTTTCAAATTCAGAATTACTTGCGAGGAGTATCACAGACAAGCTGTCATTCTCGGCAAGCCACTCAGGCCCCACGTCCGTAAACCCGAGATACCCGATCTTGAGACCATTCACGTCTTTTACTTTTACTTTCCGAGCATCGTCTTTATTGAATCCGCCACCGACGGCCAGAATTCCTGCCGTACCAAGCCGAGTCAACGTATCCTCAAACGCCGCACGTCCCCAGTCTCCGATATGATTGTTCGCGACAGATACAGCATCAAAACCGGCGTTTTTAAGTGCATCTATTACGCGCGGCACCATACGGAATGAATACAAGTTCTGAAGATCATATCCCTTATCAGACACCGGCCCTTCAAGATTTGCAAACGCAAGCGTCGCGGACTCTATAAAATAAGAATTCTTGAACAGCGCATTGAAGTTCCCACCTTCAGATTTATTGACGACCGCTTCCACACCTCGATCCAGCATAATATCCCCCACAAAGACAAGCGATGCTTGCTCTGAAGGCACACGGGAAACACGAATGCCGCCAGTGACGTAACTCGCGAGCGCGGAGAAATCTCGATACCGGTCTGAACTTTTGAGAACCACCACAATAACCGGACGTTTCTCTGCCTTTCCCGTTTCCTTATTTTTAATCGGTAGATCAAAGAAAGACACCCCCGTCTGCAGCGCCTCTGGAATGTATCCGTTCTTGCCGCCCTTGTAGGAACTGTCGGCAACACGAACAAATTTATTGTGGTTGTACCACGTGTGAGCACGGCGGCCAGCAACCTTCTTCACCGAATAGGTTGCAACCTTCGTGCGTGCCAAAATTTCCGGGTGGTACGTGCGCACATATTCGCCGAGAATGACGAGGTCTCGAGCAGTCGAAACGTTATCTTCGGAAAGCCCTGTAGGATCATCAAAATATGTGTTGGTCATTCCCAAGGCCCTTGCCTTATTGTTCATGAGGTCGAGAAACGCTGGCCGACCGATATGTTCCGCCAAAACCTCACTGGCGTCATTACTCGACTCAATAAGCAGCGGATACAGGAGATCGCCTATTTTTATTTTTTCATCTGTCCGCAGCCCTCCCTCGTCACCGTATGTTGAAAACGCTTTTTTTGAAACCGTTGCGATCTGATTCTGAGGAATATTCTCGAGGGAGATGATCGCAGTCATAAGCTTAGTAACCGAGGCGATAGGAAAAACCTTCTCTGGAGATTTTTCCTTAAAAATCGTGCCCTTTTCAAGATCCGCAACAAGGTATGACTGAGCGCTCAACCGGACCGTGTACGACCTTCCGTCAGTACCAAAAACCTCGATCTCCGAATCAGGCGCTCCCGATATGAGCGTAGACGGTATGGATAAGAGCTGCTTGGCGATTTCTCCACCCTTCTCAGGAACACGGAAAATGCCCATGAGCATTCCCAAGACGAAGCAGCCGATGAAAAATAGTATTAGTTTATTTCTACTCCACATCTTCATGGTCATTCGGTGAATTTTGAAAATAGTTTCTGGCCAAGTCGTGCATCTACATACGAAAGAACTTTGCCCATATTCTTTGGGTCGTCGCGCAGTGCGCCAAGAGCAAGCTCGATATTCCTCAATAACTCGAGGGAATTTTGTCCTTGCTTTATGATAAGCCGCCACTCCTCGCCACCCTCGGGATATGCGATACGGAGAGAGGAAGAACTTCCTGATCCAAGCTCTATGCCAACCGGCTGACCGAGCTCAGGAAAACTACGCATAAGGAGCCCAGCGAGATCTTTCTCAAACCGCATGAACTCTTCGAACTCCCCAAGAGAAAGAATCGGAATACCCACCGTCGGCGGCGTTGATGTACTCCCAAACTCAAAAAATACTGGACCGGAAAAGCGGGGCGCCCGCGCAAAGGCAAAGCCAGCACTATCTAGAAAAACACACGGTCCGAGTTCCGCACACCAGAGCGCGGCGGAAATCCTTTCCCGTACATCGAGATGGATCGATGTCGCTGTCCGATATCCCACCTTCGCCGCGCGTACACGAGGGTACCGAGATTCAATTTCATGAGCGATGCGCTGTGCCGGATAGAGAAAGATACTATTTCGCGGTACTACATACCAGTAGGCTCCCTCTAGCTGTTCCCGGGCAATCGCTTCAAACTCTTTGGGATCTTCTATCCGCGTGCCCTGCACAACAATCGATGTAATACGAATCTGGGGTATCCACAGAAATCCAATCAAGAGCGCCGACGTCGCCAAAACGTAGAATCCAAGCACGACGTATCGAGGAATTCTCCAGAGCCGTTGCCGCTCGGGTCTTCTCGGCGCAGCACGGCCTTCGAATATGCGCGATGAGGTCCTAAACTCGCGGCGCGGCTTCATTCTTCGGTACGCCTAGAACCGTTTTCCCGATGAATTTCTGAAGTACTTCTGGCACGCGGATAGTTCCGTCTTCGTTCTGATAATTTTCTACTATAACTGCAAGCAGGCGGGGTGTCGCAAGCGCAGTATTGTTCAGCGTATGCACAAAACGCGACTTACCTTCCAAGTCTTTATACCGAATATTCAGTCGCCGCGCTTGGAAATCATGGAAGTAGGATGAGGAGTGCGTCTCGCGATAGCGGCTCTCTGACGGCAACCAGCCTTCAAGGTCGATCATCTTCACGTGCTTCAAACCAAGGTCCCCTCCGCAACTTACAACGAGGCGATACGCTATTCCAAGACCAGCAAGCATATCTTCCGCATTCTTTGTAATTTCGTCGTAGAGCCGAAGCGACTCTTCGTGACTAGCCCGACACAGCACAACTTGCTCGACTTTGTAAAATTCATGCACACGCACAAGACCCTTCGTATCTTTGCCATGACTTCCCGCCTCACGCCGGAAGCATGGAGAAAACGCCACGAACTTCTTGGGAAGCTCCGACTCATCGATAAATTCGTCGCCGTAGTACGCAGTGACCGGCACCTCAGCGGTTCCAGAAAGATATTGACCATCCTGGGTCTTATAGAGTTCGTCCTCACCCTGAGGCAAATGTCCGCTTCCAAAGAATGCTTCACGATTCATGAGCGACGGCGCGATCATCGGGGTATATCCGCGCGCCGCTTGAAACTGAAGCGCGTACTGCCATATGGCCATTGAAAGCAGCACGCCGTCATTCTTCAGGAAATATCCGCGGAAACCAGCGATCTTAGTACCGCGCTCAAAGTCAGCCATGTCATTCTGCACCATAAGATCCACATGATTCTTGGGTGTAAAAGAAAATTCGGGCACCACGCCTTCCCGGCGCAGTTCAACGTTCTCTGCATCGGATGCGCCTTCCGGAACCGACATGTCAGGAACGTTCGGCACCTGAAGCATCGCCGCCTGCCACTTCTTCATCGTCTCGCGAAGCTCCTCCTCTTTGCCTTGAAGTTTTTCCTTAAGCGCACGCATCTCTTGAATAAGGGCATCGCGGAATGCATCCTTTGTTTCTGCGATCTCTTTCGTTACAGAATTCTGTTTGGTCCGAAGCGCCTCCACTTCCCCAAGCACAATAAGCCGCTCAGCATCTATACGAAGCATGTCATCAAGATCGAACGTGAGGTGTTTTTTGCGAATTGCGTCTTTAACAACGTCCGCGTTTTCTCGAATGAATTTGATGTCCAACATATGTACCGATACTAGCAAACTAGGCCGAAAAAAGAAACCTGGGGAATACTGGTGTGGTACCATGAGCACAATGACAAACGTTCGAAAGGTTCCCCGCGCAGAACTTCCCCTCTGTCTTCAGGAGATACCCGACCCTCCCACACATCTCTATATAGAAGGAGGGCTCCCCAGCCATGAGGAATACATGTACCTCGCGGTCGTTGGATCGCGGCGCTACTCCTCATATGGAAAAGAGGCGTGCGAAAAGCTGATCATGGGGCTCGCGGGAAAACCCGTTGTCATTGTTTCCGGCCTTGCACTGGGTATCGACAGCATTGCACACAAAGCGGCGCTCGCCGCAGGACTAAAAACTGTTTCAATTCCTGGATCGGGTCTGGACCGCTCCGTGATCGCACCCAGCTCGCACCGGCGTCTCGCGGACGAGATCATGGAAGCCGGCGGCACACTGGTATCCGAACTTGAACCACTAGTACACGCCACGCCCTTCACATTCCCCGCTCGAAACAGAATCATGGCAGGACTTTCGCGGGCGATCCTCGTCGTCGAGGCACACGAACGTTCAGGCACTTTGATCACTGCGCGACTTGCCATGGAATATAACCGGGATGTTTTGGTCGTGCCTGGCTCAATATTCTCCATGAACTCCGTGGGCGGACACAGGCTCATTCGAAACGGAGCGATCCCTGTGTCCTCAAGCGATGAAATACTGGACGCACTAGACCTCCTGCCAGGAGAAACAAAAAAGATCCGCACCGAAACGCTTTCTCCACACGAGGAGATCATCTTCAAACTTCTTTCCGAGCCTCTTGCGCGGGACCTCGTTCTTGAAGGATCAGGGCTTCCTGCAGCTGATACAAACGTAGTACTGATGACCATGGAGCTCAAGGGCCTTATTAAGGAAGTAGGCGGAGAGTTTCAGCGTGTGTAAAAAAACCTGAATTTGACTCAATTTATTATGCGTGTTATCTGTTAGTTGCAATGATAAAGAAATTACTCATCGTAGAGTCCCCCTCCAAAGCCAAGACCATTGGTAAATACGTAGGGTCCGACTATGTAGTAAAGGCCAGCGTGGGACACATCCGCGACCTCCCCAAAAGCAACAAAGACGCCATCGACATCGAGGGCGGTTTCATTCCGCGCTATGTGGTACCAGACGAAAAGAAAAAGGTTGTTGCTGAGCTGGCAAAATACGCCCGGGATGCCAAGGAAGTGATCCTTGCAACTGACCCCGACCGCGAAGGTGAGGCTATCGCATGGCATATTGCCGAAGTACTCGAACTCGGAAAGAAAAAAAACACCAAGACGCCCGTGCATCGGATCGTCTTTCATGAAATAACCGAAAAAGCAGTAAAGGAGGCTCTCCTGCACCCACGAGAAGTAGACGAAAAACTCGTGCGAGCACAGGAGGCGCGCCGCGTTCTCGACCGGCTTGTGGGATACGATCTCTCCGGCCTCATCTGGAAAAAGGTGCGCTACGGGCTTTCAGCTGGCCGCGTGCAATCCCCTGCGCTTCGAATACTCGTTGAGCGCGAGCGCGAGATACGCGCTTTCATTCCAGAAAAATACTGGATGGTCCATGCAGCACTCACCACTCCTCGCGGGGCTACCATTGAATTTGAATGCGAAGAAAAGCCGAAAACAGAGAAAGTCGCAGATGCGATAGTGGAAGCGGGAATCAAAGAGCACTGGACGGTTAAGGATGTTGAGGAAAGCGAGATGGCACGAAAAGCGCGCGCGCCTTTTACGACCTCGACTCTTCAGCAAGCTGCAAGCTCGCGACTCGGCCTCTCACCTTCCATGACCATGCGTCTCGCGCAGAAGCTGTACGAGGCTGGCCACATCACCTACATGCGTACCGATAGCACCACCATCAGTGATGATGCTCGAGCTGAAATAAACAAGATCGTGGTTTCTACCTATGGTGCAGAATTTTCTGAGCCGCAGACATACAAAACAAAAAGCAAAAATGCTCAGGAAGCGCACGAGGCTATCCGCCCGACCCATGCGAGCGCAAAATCGCTGGGAAATTCAGACGCAGAGAAGCGTGTCTACAATCTGATCTGGCAACGAGCAGTTGCGAGCCAGATGAAAGACGCCAAGATCTTGAAAACTAAGATCATCGCCGCCATGGCAGATGAAAAGATGCCAGTATTTAGCGCCACCGGATCACGAACGCTTTTCCACGGCTGGCTCAAAGCTGATCCAGATGCCAAAGGCGAAGACGTGGAACTCCCAGAAGTTAAGAAGGGTGAGACGCTCAAGCTGCATCAGATCCACCATACGGCACATGAAACAGAACCACCGCACCGCTACTCAGAAGCAGGACTGGTGAAGGAGCTTGAAAAACGTGGGATCGGCCGACCTTCTACCTACGCCTCGATCATTCAGACGATCGTTGCTCGAAAGTATGTGGACAAGATCGACCGTTCGCTGAAACCAACCGACACGGGAGAAGTGGTGAGCTCATTCCTCGAGCAGAATTTCGGACGCATCATCAGCGACACCTTCACCGCACAGATGGAAGAGAATCTTGACGAGATCGCGACAGGTGAAAAGGAATACGAGAAAACGCTTCGTGATTTTTACGTACCATTCCAGAAAGAAGTGAGGCTCGGAGATAAGAGCGCCAAGATCACGAATCTGGGAGATGCACCAGAAGAGATCAGGTGTCCCACATGCCAAGGACCGATGATCATAAAGCTGGGAAGGAACGGCAGGTTCCTCAGCTGCGCGAAATTCCCTGAGTGCGAGGGTGCGCGGACCATCGAGGGTGCCGAGATCGCGAAGCCAAAGGAAACAGGCGAGGAATGCTCGGAATGTAAGAAAGGTATGCTCATTGAGCGCGAAGGCAGATTCGGAAAATTCATCTCGTGTAATCGATACCCAAAGTGTAAATTCATAAAGAAGGATGAGGCAGCGGAGAAAGAGCGAGAGGAGAAGATGTCGACCGGCGTACACTGCCCTGAATGTGAGACCGGGATCATCGGCGAGCGACGCGGAAAGTATGGCGCATTTTTCAGCTGCAACAATTACCCTACCTGTAAATTCAATATGAAGTCACGACCCACAGGCGACAAATGTTCGCTCTGCGGAAGCCTCATGATGCTCGGCACAAAAACAATTCCCGTCCGCTGTTCAAACAAAGTGTGTGAAAATCACAACCCACATAAAATTGAGAAAAAGTAGCTGTTATTTAGCCGTAGTCTTTTCGTGCACAGAAATAATTGGCAAATTTTTTATGTTTAGCTCTCCTTTATAGAGCACGTGCGGAAGTCCGTGGTATACAAGAGGCAGTTTGCCTTCGCTATACCGTTTTTCATAATACGCGGCAGTTTCTTGTGGAAAATAGGTCCATTTCTCCACATCATTTGGATCGTATGGAATGAATTCCTCGTCGCGGGGTAGTGTGCCAGGCTCCCGCTCACGATTTATAAAAAGAACTGTTTTCTCAGGTTCCAAAGTATGCGGGTCGATCTTGTAGAGCGTGTAGGTTCGATGTTCGCCAAACTTTCCCAGCTCATCGGCCACTCGTTGTGGATCAACAAGCGAGAAGTGGAGAACGTCATTCCACAGGCAGTTGAGAATGGGTATACGCTGACTCATGACACGGGAACCCCGGTCTTCGTACTTTTTTATATTCTGTGCCGCGATGTCCGGGTGCGTATCTTTAAGCCTGTTCAAAGGGTACAAAATATTCCCCTGCATATCTTTGGGAACCCAGTGATAAATGAACGGCATCTGGTCTAAACCGAGAAATTTTTGAGCGAGTAGAGCTCCTCGTCCGACTGCTCCATTTGAGCTGGTTCCGGCACGAGAACTGGGTCCCCTGGTGCCGCTATGAGCGCTGCTGCGTCTACTGCGGCCTGTTCCTCTGGGGTAAGATCTACCCGAGATTCAAGTGCCCGCACCGGGTCATGGATCTTGAGTCCGTCACCCTGGCGCGAAGAAACTATTGCCAAGAGATTCTCCAGGTCTTCATTTGAAAAGAAGTCTATCATCACTTTGCCACCGAATTTCTTTCGCTCAATGTGCACGCGAGTACCCAGCTTTTCCGTAAGTTTTTCTTCGATATCGAGGATACTGGGGTCGAGCTTAAGATAGTCCTTGCGCACTTTTTCATATGCTATCTTCCTGCCTGCCATCTCCGCCTCACGGACAGTAAGATTCTTGAAAATAATATCTTTGTAGAGCGTCATCTGCTCGTCGGGCCGGTCTGAGAGCATAAGGAGTGAACGGGCATGGCCTTCGCCAATGCGCCCAGAAACCAAGGAGTCTATCACCTGCTCGGGAAGCTGGAGCAGACGGATAGAATTTGTAACATATTCGCGGCTTCGCCCTACTTTCTTGCCGATCTCGCCATGTTTGTATCCAAATTCCTTATAGAGCTTCTCGAACGCACGCCCGCGGTCGATCGGATTCAAGTCCTCACGCTGAATATTCTCAACGATTGCGAGTTCGAGCTTGGTCTTATCGCTGTCTTCTCCCACACGAATCACCACGGGCACATGCGTGAGACCCGCAAGCTTAGAGGCACGAAGGCGGCGCTCGCCCGCGATGAGTTCGTATTCTGAAGCAAGCCCACCGTCTTCCTTCTGCACGTCGACGCGAGTTACCACAAGCGGCTGAAGCACACCGTACTGACGGATC
>CAYJBK010000003.1:2536-17866 GCA_964368365.1 uncultured Candidatus Saccharibacteria bacterium | reverse complement strand
GGAGAAGATTTTCCCGGGCTACGTGCTTGTGGATATGATTGTGACCGATGATTCATGGGATGTGGTGCGCACCACGCCGCGGGTAACAGGCTTTGTGGGTGCAGGGGTATACCCTGTGCCTCTTGAGAAAAAGGAGGTAGAGGAGCTCTTTCGCCGTATGGGGAACGACGTCCCACGCCATACTATTGATTTCCGTCCTGGTGAATCCGTTAAGATCACCGACGGTCCTTTCAAAGAATTCGAAGGCAAGGTTGGCGAGGTGGATAACGAACGCGGCAAGGTAAAGGTGCTTGTTTCTATGTTCGGTCGCGAAACCCCGGTAGAGCTCGACTTCTTGCAAGTAAGCAAAATTTAAGATAAGGTAACTCCACTATATATGGCAGAGAAAAAGGTTGTAAAAAAGATAAAACTTCAGATCCCGGCAGGCAAGGCAACCCCTACGCCACCGGTTGGTCCTGCGCTTGGTCATGCTGGTGTGAACATCGGTGAATTTATCACCAAGTTCAACGAGGCAACGCGCCCTATGATGGGGGATATTATCCCTGTCGAAATTTCAGTCTACGACAACCGCAGTTTTGATTTTGTTTTGAAGACTCCTCCAGCATCGAATCTTATCCTTAAAGCTATTGGTGTAGAAAAAGGATCAGGTACGAATTTGACCAAGAAGGCGGGTAAGATCACTATGGCTCAGGTACGTGAGATCGCAGAGAAGAAGATGCCTGATCTTAACGCAAACGATATCGACGCTGCCATGAAGCAGATCATGGGGTCGGCCCGAAGTATGGGCGTTGAAGTGGTCAAGTAATAACGAATTATGTGCTGTAACAAAAATCCCGCCATCTGGCGGGATTTTTGTTACACTTATCGTATGCAGAAAGAAACAAAACTGGTGGCGCTGGTTGGCATGTGCGGCGCAGGTAAAAGTATCGTCTCAGATCGCTTTCTTAAGGCTGGTTATTCCTATATTCGATTCGGTCAGGCGGTGCTCGATGAGGTGAAGCGACGAGGAGTACTTACTAAGACTGAATCTTTGGAACGCGAGATCCGTGAGGGATTTCGAAAACAGTATGGCATGGCGGCGATGGCGATCATCAATCTTCCGAAATTCGATGAACTGCTTTCGAGAGGCGATGTGATCGCCGACAACATGTACAGTTGGTCGGAATACAAAGTGCTTAAGGAGCGGTACCGCGATCGGCTCACGATAGTGGCGGTGTACGCATCACCAGCTTTACGGTATGAACGGGTCGCAGGTCGTTCCACGGATGTGGCGAACGACCCCACGCTTCGCTACAGATCATTTACGCCGACCGAAGCCTATTCTCGCGATACGTCGGAAATTGAGAATTTAGAAAAGGGAGGACCGATCGCAATGGCAGACCATACGATCATGAATACGAAGGACTTGGCGTATCTCGACGAGCAGATCGCTGAACTGCTTAGAAAGCTCAGCGTCTAGTTATATCCAGTGAACTCTTCCGTCAGGATCGAGAGAGAGGGAATGCCACTTTCTTCGAGTGCTTTTACTGCGAGTGCGACCATGCCAACGGGTCCTGCAATGTAGAATCGTGTATTTTCTTGTCGCGGAGTATTCGTAAGGATTTCTTTTGAAAGGGGACCATAATGCGAGATGAGGGAGTTGCCGAGATACGTTTTTAATTCTGGCTCATACGCCGCGTGCTCCGGCGAATTGTTTGCATACAAAAGTGTGATCTGATGCGCCAGGTCTGTTTCGCGCGTATGCCGGACCATGCTCATGAAGGGTACGATGCCAATGCCGCCAGCGATAAAGACGAGGGGCTTCTCTATCTTTTTAGGAAGTGTAAAGAATCCGAAGGGTCCAGTCACATCGATGGGCCCACCGAGCTCCATTTCGAGAACGTGTCGTTTCCATGCACTTCCTGAATTTCTGAATGCGAACGTAATCGACTCCTTATTCTGCGGGGTGGAAGAGAGCGAGAAGAGCCGTGATGCTCCCCGTTCGTCAGTGTACCTGGGTACAGGTAAAACTGCGTCGATATGCTGGCCTGGTTTCCAAACGAATGTGTCGCGAAGTTCTAGTGGAATGGAGAGTGTGATCTCAGTTGTACCTTCGGCGATGGTTTTTCTGTCTTTGAGCGGGAAAAGCATATCGGTATAGTAGCGGTAAATCTAAATATTTGCTATCCTCACAGCCAACGGAGTACAAGGAGGTGAAGAGGATGTCTCTGATGTCCAAGGATCGGCGCAGCTGTAAGCTGTGCAAAGGAACTCGCGAGATGCGGGTAAGCGAGATTAAGCTCGCGCCCTGCACGATGTGCCGGGATCGTTCGCGTCTGGCCCGACGCGTGCGTGCCTGCGGGCGCGCAGTGCTTCGACTCGTCGTCAACAATAACGAAGATCGGTAGGTAGGTCATGGGCAACACTGCCCCGGAGTCCCCGCACCACGCGGGGACTCCTTTTCATTTTCTTCGTAAATCTACATACACATTGTGTCCGATCGGACACAATGTGTATGTAGATAGGGGCTTGCCTTTTGACAGTATTTTAGAGGACGAGTGGTTTGTCCTGCTTGTACGGAACTTTTTTCTGAAGCGCCATTTCTGCCTTCTGAAGTTCCATGCCGATATCGAGCATATGTTTTGAGAGAGAGGGGAGTTCAAGATGTGCCATGATGTATCCGACTTTCTTGGCGCTCTCGCCCTCGATCTTCATCAACTCATCACCAGTTGGTCCCTGGAATACCGCGATGATTTTCTCCCCCTCAACGGTGATCAGAAAACTTCCGCGCGGGTCGCTTTCGGTTTCAGGAGTAAAGGTCATCGAGGGTTCGCGTTCCCAGTAAGCGCACTTTGCAAGTTTGGATGCATTCTCCCAGTCCTGCTCATATATATGCGCTGACTGCGAAGTGATTTGAAGTTTACCAAGACCAAGTCCTACATCGTCAGCGATCGTTTTCTGAAGCATTCGTAAACCGAAAGCATTGGGGACGGCAGCTTTGAAAATGTCATGGCTCCGAACGGTGACAAGAAGATGAACTTTTCCTCTGGTCGTAAGGCATTGGACCTGAGCAATACAGGGGAGTGCTTGGTTTTTATCGAGCCAGGGTACGAGTGTTGTGGCTACTGCCGAGAGTGTGTCAGCTGAACCGCGTAGCTGTTTCTTTAAAATCTCTTCTACTTGGTTCAGTGGTCCATCTGGCGCAGGGTATGCATTGAGCCGGTTGCCGTATGTGTACACCATACCGCTCGGAAGTTCTGGATTTAAGAATACGCTATGGTACTCCTTGATAGCAGTTTCGGTAGCACCTACCACCGAGCGAAGTTCCTCTGGCCAGTCAGATGCGAGCGTGAGATTTGGTGCAACAGGATCTTCTTCGGAGACGACCCATGTCACGCCGATAAGTTCGCGATACTGATAGTTGTAGTATTGACTCTTCTTGATCGTGCCGTACCGCATGATGCGCTCCACGACTCTCTGCCATGTGTCGAGAATACCGTGACCGCGGACAAGGAACCCGACTTCTTCCGAAGGGAAGGTATCTACTTTCGGTGCTACGTGGTCGGGGAAGTGTACGGGCTCCATGTAGGCAGGGAGCGAAGCGCCACTTGCTTCGATCATAGTTTCTGCTTCTTCAAATGTTTTTTCGCTGATTTCCACAAGCTCCACATTCACCCGAATTTTCTCGACTACTCCAGGATCTATTTCTGATTCGAGTTTAAATTCTGTTCCGCGTACCGTGCCCGTCTCGTCGACCCCACCGGCCCAAATCTTTTGGAGAATGGACTTACCGGCTAGGCCGTACTGTGTGTTAGAAAGCGCGCCGTTACCCCATACGAAGAGTTTTCTGATCTGTGGGTTAAGGGCTAGATTCCGGATGATCACATTGACCCCTTGCCGAGAGTAGAGAGTACCCAAAAGAGCCACATTCTCTTGGATGGCTTCAGATTGCTTGAAGATAAGCTCGGGTTCGTTCCAGACGGTACAGAAGCCTACTGAGGTCCCGGCCCCTTGGTAGACCTTGTATTTTTCGGGCTGGTAGAGCTCTGCCATTTCCACTATACTATATGACAAATTACCCATTTGCCACACATCGCCATGGATGACAAATCCCGAGAGAAAGTTGTCGTTGACCTCAGTAAACTTCGTGAAAAAGTGCTCGCACATCAGACGCTTGGGCATAGGGTCGTGTGTACGATTGGCTCTTGGGATATGCTCCACATTGGGCATATGCGCTATCTCAAAAACGCGCGTGCTCATGGCGACGTGCTTGTGGTGGGCGTGGACTCAGACCGGGGGATCAAGCTCTACAAAAATCCTCTTCGACCGGTTATCCCAGAAAGTGAACGGATGGAAATGCTTGGATATCAAGATGTGATCAACTATGTGACGTTGCTTGATGACGTCGACAACAAAGGCCGGTGGCAGTATGAACTTATAAAGAAGATTCCTTTCGATGTTTTTGTGGCAGAGGAAAATAGCTACTCTCAGGAACAGCTTAAGATGATAAAGAAATACTGCAAGGATCTTGCCGTCTTAAAGCGTCAGGCCATGAAGACCTCGACGACTGACATCATCCAGAACATCATGAAGGGGCATCTCCTCGAGATGGTAAGCAACCTCAAAAAGTAGAGATGAAAAAAACGCTCGTTATCTTTTGCCCCGCGATCCATCGCGGATACGTTGAGTTTTTAAACGCACATAAATCTGAGATCGGTGAAGTGTATTTAATTGATCCAGAATTTGCTCGAGCCCTGGGAACCAACCCGCCGCTGAATGCATTGCCCCACGAATATGCCCGGAGTTTTTTTGCTTCGTTTGGTTTTCCTACTGCGATGATTCTCGAAGAAAAGAATGTAGGTGATTTGAACGGAAAGGAGCTACTTTTTGCCAATGATGATATTTCTCGTGCTCTTTCAGAAAAATATCTCGCTGGAGAAAAGATCGAACGGGCGAACATATTTTTGAGATGGGACCGTGGTTCTGTACACGCAGAGATGCCCCTTGGAGTCGACGCGGTGAGTGGGGAAGAGGATAAGAGTTTCATGGAGCAGGCGTACAACGAAGCACAAAACTCTTCCGATTGGTGGCGGCAGGTGGGATGCGTGATCGTGAAAGACGGAAAGGTCATTCTCAAAAGTTATAATAAAGGAATGCCAGGCGACCATACGCCGCTCGTTGATGGCCAGGTGCGCGACTACATGAAAGCGGGGGAGACGCCTGAATTTGCAAATTTTATACATGCTGAGCAGTTGGCAATCGCTCGTGCAGCAAAAGAAGGAATTTCACTGAAGGGAGCGGATATGTACATCACACATTTTCCATGTCCGGTGTGTGCAAAGAGTGTTGCCTATTCTGGCATTGGTCGGCTCTATTTTTCTGAAGGATCATCTGTTGTTGATGCAAAGTCAGTGCTCGAAGCGTTTGGTGTAAAACTTTTTTTCGTTCACCCGCCTAAACTTTAAAAAGTTTTGGTGGGTAAAAAAAGACACGCCAGGCTCCTGATGCAGGAACCCGGCGCGCGGGAATCGTGGAGGCTCAGCCGACCCAGAAAGGGATGGGGTCGATGCGGCGTTCGGCTACCAGCGGACCTTCGTGGCGTCCTGTGCCGGGCACGATGAGCTGGAAGTGCAGATGCAGGAGCGTGCGGCCGGACAGAAGCGGATCGCCGAAGCGAACGCAGAGCGCACCGCCCGTGATACCTTGCTTCTGGCACACGTAGTGTAAGAGCGTGCCCATCTGTGCCCAGTCGTCTGGCCCGAGCTGATGCACGTCCGAGACGTGTCTTCCCGGGATCAGGAGAAGTGCGCGTTCTGCTGGCGTTTGGTGGTCCCGTCCCTTCGGTGGGAAGGGATTGACCTTCGCCCACCAGCCGCCATTCCTATAGAGGAGTGCATCGAACGTGCCCCGCTCGAACTCCTTGCAGAAGATGCACTCGCCGGTTTCCTGAGACTTCTTGAATGAGTCCCCGTACTCCGTGGCGTACTGCGGGTTCGCGACCACGGGCTCTATCGGAGCCGATGGTTTTTCCTTGCTGCTCAATCAGCACCTCCTCGGTGCGTTTTAGATCTATGGTCGGGAAAACCTTACCGTATTTTAAGAATTAAAACAATGACGTCACAAACATACACCTTCTGTCCGATCGGACAGAAGGTGTATGTTTCTATCTTTAGCCGATGGGGAAGTAGACGGGAGTTGCTTTGCCGTCTACTCCTAGTTCTGGAACTATAAGATGTGCGTGGAGGTGAACAACAGTTGCTCCGGTGAATGTAGTGTCGCCGAACCGCATCGTGAGTCCGCCGCCAGGAACTTTAAATTCCTTGATCGCCCAGCGAACGAGTGAGCCGATCTCAGAAAAATCTTTGTCGGTAATATTTGCGAATCCTTCCTTGTGTTTTTTTCCAAGGATGATGAAGTGGTGACGTGCGCCCTTATAGGGCCAGCTGTTTTCCGTGATCATCCAGCTCGTAGTTTTCTTGAGGACTGGATTCTTATGATATTTAAAATTATCGGGACAGAAGGGACATTTACCTTTTTCTTCTATGGTTTCCAAAACCTTCCGGTATTCGCCGGACTTTGCATACCGCTTATCGACGACTGCTTTCTTTGTTTTCATAAAAGTTTTTTGATTCGCGCAGACACTTCTTCGGGTGTGTCCGTGCCGTCGACTATATATGTATTGGGAAACTGGGAAGGGAAGGTCTCGTATCGCTCCCAGATCTTACTCATTTTTTCTAGGCTGTCGAAAAGTTCGTAACCCTCCTTTCTTTTTCCGATGCGTTCGAGGCACATCTCGCCGGGAACTTTTAGAATGATTGTGAGATCTGCATCAGGAAAGTCTTTGTTGAGCTCGATCATCTCTTCAATGCGTTCGGTGGACTCAAAGGCAATAGTAGATTGTTTGTATCTGTCCTCGATTACGATCTTACCAGCATGGAGTGCTGGTAAGAGATGTGTTTCCGTGTTCCATTTTCTGTCGGCTACATAGAGCAGTGCGAGATCATAAAGAGAAACTTTCTCGTGGTTTCTGAGTATCTGTTTTATCTTAAGACTCGGCTCGCTTTCGTAGGTGGGTTCGTGACGTGATACCACTTCTCGGCCCTGAGATTCAAAGTAGTCTTTGAGCATCCGGGCCTGTGTGCCCTTGCCGCATCCGTCGATGCCTTCAAAGACGATGAACGTTCCCGGGAAGCTTTTCATTGCCGGCATTGTAGCACATAACGGTCACTGGTATTATGGGTCTATGAATTTTAAAGACTATGAAGATCGTGCGTTGGCAACTGCGGTGTATAAGGATAAAGGGAAAAATTTTACCTATACAGTGCTTGGCTTAACTGGCGAAGCAGGCGAGGTGGCCGATAAATACAAAAAGATTATCCGTGTGCCTGAATATATTCCGAACCGATCTTTTACGGAAGAAGAAAAGAAAGTCATTCTTTTGGAGCTTGGTGATGTGCTTTGGTATGTTGCTGCCTGTGCGTATGAATTAGGCTCTGGACTCGACGAAGTGGCGAATATGAATTTGGGAAAGTTGGCCTCGCGCAAAGACCGAGGCGTGCTCCATGGATCGGGGGATAATCGTTAGAGTGAATAATCGAAGTCGGACATAGCTATTTCGAAGTGTGGCATACCATTTAAACCTTAAGCGAGTTGCCTTAATTCTGGAACTTGGGTTGTTTCGTTTTGATTTATAACTCTTAACACGCTAGAATCCGAGGTATGTTGAAACACGAGGAAGGACACACTAAAAGCGCAGCTGCGCTTCGGGAAGAGGAGACTTTGAACTACTGGAAGGAAAATAAAGTCTTCGAGCAGTCTGTGGCGACTCCTGCCGGCAAGGAGCCGGTGGGGGAGTTTGTGTTTCTTGACGGACCGCCTTTTGCGAACGGCTTGCCGCACTACGGACATGCCGTTGCTTCGATACTGAAGGATGTCTTTCCTCGGTATAAAACGATGAAAGGGTTCCGAGTGCCACGAATCTGGGGGTGGGATTGCCATGGGCTCCCTGTAGAAAACTTGATCGAGAAAGAGCTGGGCCTCAAAGTCAAAAAAGATATCGAGGAGTATGGTATTGAAAAGTTTAACGAAGCTGCGCGAGAAAGCGTGATGCGATACGCTGCCGAGTGGCGGCGCATCATTCCGCGTCTTGGACGGTGGGTGGATATGGAGAATGACTATAAGACGATGGATCCCTCATTTACAGAATCTGTATGGTGGGGGTTCAAAGGACTGTACGACAAAGGACTCGTCTCCGAAGGATATAAGGCAATGCACCTCTGTCCTCGCTGTGAGACGACGCTTGCAAACTTTGAGGTGAATCAGGGATATAAAGATATCGCTGATGTTTCTGTGTATGTAAAATTTGAGCTTGCCGATGCGCCGGGTACTTTTATCGTTGCTTGGACGACGACTCCCTGGACCCTCCCAGGGAACGTTGCGCTTGCCGTAGGGAAGGAGATGGAATATGTGAAGGTGAAGCACGAGGGCGCGTATTACATTGTGGCTAAGGAACGCGCGGCGGACGTATTTCCGTCTGGCGCAGAGATTGTGGAAGAGTTGCTTGGAGCGGCGCTCCTGGGCCTCCGGTATACGCCACTTTATGACTACTACGAGGCAGCAAAACTTGATAACCGAGAGAATGGTTGGAAGGTGTATGATGCGCCGTTCGTTACACTTGAGGACGGAACTGGTGTGGTACACATCGCGCCAGGGTTTGGTGAGGATGACATGATGCTAGGCCGTGAGAAGAAGCTGCCGTTCATTCAGCATGTGCACATGAATGGACAGATGAAAGACGAGGTGAAAGATTTTGCGGGACTCCAGGTGAAGCCCAAAGACGATCATCAGTCCACAGATGTGCTGATTATAAAAAACTTGGCGGCGCGCGGCCTGCTTCTTGCCAAGAAAAAGATCACGCACTCCTATCCGCATTGTTGGCGGTGCGACACGCCGCTTCTTAATTACGCGTCTCGGTCATGGTTTGTGGGTGTGCCGAAGATCAAGGATGAGTTAATACGAAATAACAATCAGACAGAGTGGGTGCCCAGCCACATGCGTGAGGGTCGTTTCGGAAAGTGGCTCGAAGGCGCGCGAGACTGGGCAGTTTCTCGAACACGCTTCTGGGGCGCACCGCTTCCGGTGTGGCGATGTATGGACTGTGGTGATATCACGGTAGCCGGATCACGAAAAGATGTGGAGAAGCCGGCGAAGAATCGGTATTTTGTAATGCGCCATGGCGAGGCGGAGAACAATGTACAGCGCATCCCGACTTCTGACCCAGCCGCGCCATTTCACATCACAGAAAAAGGCAGAGCGGATGTCGTGGTTTCTGCAGAATCACTCCGTAACCAGAAGATTGACCTTATTGTTTCCTCAGACGTTCTTCGTACAAAGGAAACCGCAGAGCTTCTGGCAGCTGATCTCGGGCTTTCGCCGAAAGAGATTGTGTATGATGCGCGTCTTCGTGAATCAGGATTTGGTGTTTTTGAAAATGGCAACGGAGCAGAGTATCATGCGCACTTTGAAACAGTGGCAGATTTGGTGAATCGAGCTCCCGATGGAGGAGAGTCTGTGGCGATGGTCAAAGATCGAGTGTCTCCGGTGTTATGGGATATGGAGGAGAAGTATAGCGGGAAAACAATTCTCTTTGTTACGCATGAATATGTGGCATGGGCATTGACGGCTGCAGTGATGGGAAAAGATGCGCGCGAGATGGCCGCACTACGGGAACGTGCTACAGATTTTATAGACAAGGGGGAGGTTCGTGAATTACCGTTCACGATTTTTCCACATAACCGGAAGGGCGAGCTTGATTTTCATCGTCCCTATATTGACGAAGTAAGGCTCACGTGCGCTTGCGGGGGAGAGAAGGTGCGTGTGCCTGACGTCTTTGATTGCTGGTTCGAGTCTGGCTCCATGCCGTATGCCGAGGTGCACCATCCGTTTTCGGGCGATGCCTCGAAGCGCATCCCCGCTGATTTTATTGCCGAGGGTCCCGATCAAACGCGCGGGTGGTTTTACACATTGATGGTGCTTGGAACGGCACTCTTTGGGCGGCCGGCGTTTAAGCATGTGATCGTGAACGGACTTGTACAAGCAGAGGATGGGCAGAAGATGTCGAAGCGGCTCAAAAACTATCCCGAGCTTGAACATGTGCTTGATAAGTATGGTGCGGATGCGCTCCGACTCTATCTCACCAGCTCACCTGTTATGCGGTGTGAGGATCTTAATTTTTCCGAGCGTGGAGTGGAAGAAGTACTTAAAAAAATAATACAGCGGCTCGAAAATTCACTAGCCCTCTACGATCTCGGTCGGGGTGACGACCAGGTGGCGCCGTCTACTGCGAGTGATCATGTGCTTGACCGGTGGATCGTCTCACGCCTTTACCAGCTCATTCTTGAGATGGAGCAAAGTCTTGAAAAATACGAAGTCGACCGCGCGGTACGTCCGGTCGGAGAATTCGTGGATGATTTTTCTGCGTGGTACTTGCGCCGCTCACGAGATCGTTTTAAGGGAGACGATATGGTGGATCGTTTGAATGCGCTCGGTACCACCCGGTATGTACTCGAAGAGTTTTCAAAAGCGTTGGCACCCATTGCACCATTTATCGCAGAGCACCTGTATCAACACATGAGTGTAGGCGAAGGTGCGTGGAAGGGAAGCGTCCATCTTGCTTCCTGGCCAACGACCGGATTTATAGATGAAAAGCTTTTGGGAGATATGAAGATAGCTCGCGGTATTGTTGAGGCTGCGCTCGCGGCTCGCCAAAAAGCTGGTATCAAGGTGCGCCAGCCGCTCGCGGCTCTCACAACTTCTCTCACTCTTCCCCCCGAATTTCGCTCACTCATTATGGACGAAGTGAATGTTAAGAAATTTATCTCAGCCTCGGGCCTTAGCGATGAGGTTGTGCTTGATACAGCTATTACCGATGAACTGCAGCAAGAAGGCGATTTCCGCGAGCTGCTTCGTGCTATTCAAGACGCGCGTAAAACCGCTCTGCTTACGCGAGGACAAAAGATCGTCCTCACGCTTCCAGAGAAGTATCGTGGTCTTGCTACTCACTTCGGAGAAGAGCTCCGACGAGCAGTCAATGCGTCCTCGGTGATTTTTGCTCAGAAAGAAGAGATTCATGTCGCATCGCATTTATAATACCGAAGCATTTGTTCTGGGCACGACGTCTCGAGGAGAGGGAAGCTCATATGTTCGTTTCTATACTCGGGACCTTGGTCTCATTTCCGCGTGGGTTCAGGGTGTACGTACTCTTCAGTCAAAACTTCGATATCATGTTCAGCCGTTTTCATACAGCCAACTTTCCTTAGTGCGCGGACGCGACATGTGGCGAGTAACAGGGGCCGAAGAGATTATTTCGCTCGTCTCGCCACAGAGAGAAATGGCGCGGTTCCAATTTATATCCAAAATTTTCGCGCTTCTTTCCCGGCTTGTGACTGGAGAAGAGGCTGACGCGGAACTTTTCGATGAGGTCAGGGCCGTACTCCGTTCACCCAAAGACACGTTTACTTCAGAAGATTTCTCTATGCTCGAAGTGCTGCTTGTTCTCCGCGTTCTTTTCCGGTTGGGATACCTCGAGTCCACGGACGACGCCCGCGTTCTCTTGGAGTGTGATCTTACGGACCCACTTCACTATGATACTGTTCGCCCACTCCGACCTCATGCAGTGTCCTTAATTAATTCTGCGCTTCGTGCAAGCCAGCTTTAGTCTGGTATATACTATAGCGACATGCCTCGACCGGAGCCTCAAGAGCCAGATACCATCCACGACCTCGAGAAGCGTCTCTATCGCCGCGAGAACCCAGAGCTTGGACGAACGCGCACAGGATTTTCTGACCCATTTTCCAAAGAAGGAGTGCCTGAGCTTACCGAGCAGGATATACTAGCGGAGACCATGGCACCCGCACATACATCTCGTTTTTCTTTTGCGTATAAACTGTTTCTGGGGTCAATGGCTTTTTTTCTTGTTGCGTTCGGCATCGCGCTCTATTTCTTCTTTTCTGGATCGACGGTATTTTCACTCGATAATATCGATGTTTCCATTTCTGGTCCGGTTGCCATTGAGGGAGGGAAAGAGCTTACTCTCCAAATCGCGCTGGTAAATAAAAACTCAGTCGATCTAGATACTGTTGATTTTGTTGTCGATTATCCAGATGGCACGCGTGATCCCGCGGATACCTCAAAGCCGCTCACTAATTCTCGTGAGTTCCTAGACCGGATCCGCTCGGGCGAGGTCGTTAACAAGACGATTCGTGGAGTGCTTTTCGGCGAAGAGAACAGTGAGAAAACCATAAAGGTTCGTATTGAATTCCGTGTTCCGAATTCGAATGCAATTTTCACTAAAGAAAAAATATATACGCTCTCGCTTACCTCGTCTCCCGTGGGTCTCTCGATGGATATTCCAAAAGAGTTGGTTTCGAACAGCGAGATGGCTCTTGATATCGTACTTGGTTCAAATTCGGACGCCCCTGTTCGGGGAGTGCTTCTGTCGCTTTCTTATCCACCAGGTTTTTCGTTTAAGAGAGCAGAGCCTGCTCCGTCGTTCCAGGATTCTGTCTGGCAGATTGGGGATTTGGCCCCTGGCCAGAAACGTACGATTCATATCGTGGGCGTACTGGAAGGTCAGAACGACGAGACAAAGGCTTTTAAGGCTTCTCTGGGGACAAAGAGTGCTCGTGCCGACGACACACTGGGAACCGTGTATACCTCGGTATTTAAAACACTCTCGATTCAGCGTCCTCAACTTGCGGTTGATTTCTCGTTGAATGGTTCACTGTCGGACTCGGTGGTTGCCACACCAGCACAGCCTGTGCGTGGAGATATTTCTCTTACCAACAATTTACCAGATCAGATTCTTAACCCAGAGATAGTGGTGCGTTTTCTAGGAGCAGCACTCGACAAAACCTCTATTGTTCCGGACCAGGGAGGTTTCTATCGTTCTCACGACAACACTGTTTCGTGGGATGGTGGCGGTAATAAGGATCTTGAGGCGCTGGAGCCAGGTGGAACGCGAGTACTCCATTTTTCTTTTTCGTCTCTCCCACCGCTTTCAGCAGAGTTTCCAAAAGGAAAAAATCCAGACATTGTGCTTGAAGTTACGGTATCGGGGACACGTCTTTCTCCGGGGCGTGCAGGAGAAAAAATAGAGACGACGCTTACCCGACGTGTAAAACTTTCTTCCATTGCCCAGCTTTCTTCTCGTCTCGTGTATTCGATTGGTCCGTTTAAGAATACTGGCCCCCTGCCTCCGCAGGCAGATCAGAGAACCACATATACAGCGATATGGTCCGTAACAAATCTTTCAAGCGATCTTTCGAATGTGACAGTGGAGGCAACTCTGCCCCAGTATGTAGAGTGGGCTGGACTTATTTCGCCATCGGATGAGCGGATTACCTTTGTGGGCGGAAAGGTTGTTTGGAATATCGGTACTGTGAAAGCCGGAGCTGGAGTAACTTCGTCGGCCCGGGAAGCTTCGTTTCAGATCATTTTCAAGCCATCGCTCGCACAGGTTGGCACGGCGCCAGTTTTGGTGTCGGAGGCGACACTCCGAGGAACAGATGATTTTACTCAAGCAGGAGTTCAGATCACGCAGCGTGGACTTACAACCGATCTCATTACCGACCCTGCATTTGGCGATGGACAAGACCGGGTCGCGCAGTAGGGAATTTGCGTTTTTTACATATCTGTGCTATAATTGAACAGGTTAGAAATGACTAGCTTTGTGATCACAAAGCTAGTCCAACAGTTTCGAAAGGAAGGATGATGACGATGGCGCGCAAAAAGAAGCCGTTGATCACGTCCGGTGCGCCGCGACCCGTTACTGCCCGTGACCCGAAGGGGATGCAGGCGATCTCTGTGGTCGAGGCAGCCTACAACGAGCTCTTGCTCGACGATGTCGCCGCTCAGCGAGTGAACGAACGGGGAGACGAGCTGAGGGCGGTAGTACTGGCCACCTTCAAGAAGCTTTCTGCTCCGCCTCCTCCGCCCGAACCCCTGCTTCTCACGCGGATGGATACGATCACGGTTCCTGCTCACCCCGAGCCGTTCAAGATCAGGGACCACTTCGTGAAGAATCTCGCACCTGACGCGGCCATGAAGATTGCCTGGGTGAGCGAGGACTTCCAGCGCCTCTTCTACGGCGTGGAGGAACCCGCGATTCCCGAGATGAAGTACGCAGTCGACAAGCTCGTGAAGGGTTCTCTCGACACACCGATCATCAAGGAACTCGGGGGCAAGGAGAAGGCCACGATCATGCTCGGCGGATTCTGGGGAGCTCTCAAGCCCCAGGGTCGCGGCCAGTCTGGCGCGCTCCGCACCGATGGGTACTGGAACATCGGTTACGTTGAGGTGAATGGTACTCTCCACGCTGTGGGTGCGGACTGGGGCTCCGCGCGCGGCGGTTGGTACGTGCGCGTTTACTCCGTCACGCACCCGAGCGAGTGGGACGCTGGCAGCCAGGTTGTCTCCCGCATGGTGGCTGCCGCTTAATAAGTTAGCACACCTTTTGTTTTCGGGCTTTGACCCTGAGACACCTAGATCCTTTGGCCCCCGCATTTTTACGGAAATGTGGGGGTCGTTCATTTTTCATATATACTTATGTTCGAAACAGTGTGATTCAGAACGGCTATGGCTTTTCTGACACGGTTTTAAGGCAGAAAGAGTGAGTGTGCGATGGGCACGCCTTTCGCACGAGTGTTCTCATGCTTTTCAAAAAACAAATGCCACTTGGTGTAGGAAGCTCGAGGACTTTGAGGTCCCAGGTACGATTCAACTTGTCATGATTTGGCTGGTGGTGATATAGATGGCTTCCCACACGAGAATCTCTTGGCATGTGGTGACAACACGCTGTGTTTGCGAACTGGAACTCCGCGAACGGCGGTTGGAACGTGAACGTTTACTCCGTCACGAACCCGAACGAGTGGAACGCTGGCAACCAGGTTGTCTCCCGAAACTGGCATTTTCTTCCTCGGCTCACGCCGGGGGAGTTTTGTTTAATAATCCTTTCCGCCATCCGCCGAGCATGCGCCCGACTTCTTCTAGAAGAGAAATGAGTTCCGCAAATCGTCCGTTCGAAACATTTTTTGCCTCCCATGCGAGTTGAAGAAAAAACTTAAGGACATCGAGTTGAGAGATTGCTTTGCCAAGCAAGATCACTTTTTCTGCTGGGGGGAGATAGCTCGCGCGAAAGGTAAGTTCTAGTGTGGAAAGAAATGCGATATCAACTTTTTGTCCTATCCCGACCCGTTCTGTTTTTGGCATGTCTCGGAAGGTGGCTTGCCAGAATGTGTAGGCTTGCTTAAGTTTAACGATAACCACGGGTAGCCCGCTGGGGGGGGGTCTTAT
>CAYJBK010000003.1:0-2526 GCA_964368365.1 uncultured Candidatus Saccharibacteria bacterium | reverse complement strand
GCTCGCCCGGACTGCGGCCGGCCAGCATGTGCCCGCTGGCCTAAGGCTACCGCTAACCCCCGGGACCCCGCGGGGGGGGGGGTCTTATAGGAAGAATGAGTATTCATATTTCGTATACCGATATAATCGCGATTCCAAATCTTTTGCAAGCGTGGCGCGAGTTTGCATTAGGGAAGCGGCATAAAAAAGATGTCGCTGAATTTTCGATGCGATTATCAGAGGAGATTGCCGTGCTTCATGAAGAGCTTGCTTCAAAAGCATATCAACACGGACCGTATGCCGCTTTTTCTTTGTGTGATCCAAAGCCGCG
This sequence comes from uncultured Candidatus Saccharibacteria bacterium, assembly GCA_964368365.1. GTDB lineage: Bacteria > Patescibacteriota > Minisyncoccia > Phycocordibacterales > JBBUBG01 > CAYJBK01. The sequence continues at coordinate 2,216 of CAYJBK010000003.1, read as the reverse complement.
CAGTATTCATAAAGCACTGGTGCGTGATCGGCTTTTGCACCATGCAGTGTATAGAATTTTGTATATCTTTTTTGAATCGCGATTTGTTTATGACTCGTATTCGTGTAGAAATGGAAGGGGGACACACAAAGCCATTCGACGGTTTGAACTGTTTGCCAGAAGGGTTTCAAAAAACAATACCCGCACATGTTGGGTCTTGCAGTGCGATGTAAAAAAGTTTTTTGCATCGATCGACCACGCGCTCCTTTCTGAGATCGTTGCGCGGCATGGCCTTGAGCCCGATACTCTGTGGCTAATTCAGCGAATTGTCACGAGCTTTTCGAGCGGTGAGCCGGGCAAAGGTCTTCCACTCGGGAATCTAACGTCACAACTCTTGGTAAATGTGTACATGAACGAGCTTGATCAGTGGATGAAACACGAGATGCGGGTGAAGCACTATATCCGGTATGCCGATGATTTTGTAATTTTTAATGAGGACCGCGCAGTATTAGAAGAAATGCTGCCGAAGATTGATGAGTTTTTGTGGACCAAGCTCAAGCTCACGCTTCATCCAAATAAGGTGCATATACAAACAGTGGCTTCCGGAGTGGATTTTCTCGGATGGGTGCATTTTCCCGATCACCGAGTTTTGAGAACAGTAACAAAACGAAGGATGACCCGGAAATTAAAAGAAACTGAAGATGTGTCAGTTGTTAATTCATATAAAGGATTAATGAGTCACGGAAATACCCGAAAACTGGCAAAACAGCTTTTTCCGCGCTAGAATGGCGCAAATGACAAAAGACGCTGATCTCATGGAGAAAATCGTGTCGCTCGCAAAGCGGCGCGGCTTTGTATACCAGGGCTCCGAGATCTATGGGGGTCTGGCTGGTGTGTACGATTTTGGCCCATATGGTGTTGAGCTCGTGAACAACATCAAGGCTTCCTGGTGGAAGGCGAACGTGTATGACAAGGAAAATTACTACGGGCTCGACTCGGGAATGTTTAAGCATCCGCGAGTATGGGAGGCGAGTGGTCACGTGGGAGGATTTTCCGACCCACTTGCTGAGTGTCGCAATTGCCAGACAAGAATTCGTGTCGATAAGGAGCTTGCGAAGATTGGAGTTGCTGCCGACGAGAAAATGTCAGAGGCGGCTTTGAACGAGCTTTTTGACGCACATCGAAAAGAGATTCCGTGTCCCAAGTGTGGCAAAAAGGATTTTAGCGCTGTGAAGGCTTTCAACATGCTCGTGAAAAGTAATCTCGGAGACTTTACTTCACACGGAGGCGAGCCGGTGTATCTGCCGGGCGAGGCGTGCCAGGGTATTTATCTCAATTTCAAAAATATTGTTGACAGCCTTCATCCCAAGATTCCTTTTGGGGTTGCGCAAATTGGCAAGGCATTTCGCAACGAGATATCGCCGCGCAATTTTCTTTTTCGTACGCGTGAGCTTGAGCAGGCAGACACACAGTTTTTTGTTCGACCGAATGAAAACAAGGATGCATATGAAGCGATTAAGAAGGATCGATGGAATTGGTATCTTTCGCTCGGCATATCCGAAAGCAAGCTCCGGTTTAAACAGCATGAAAATCTGGTGTTCTACGCAAAGGATGCGTGGGATATTGAGTATGAATTTCCGGGTGGGTTTGATGAGATAGAGGGGATTCACGATCGTACGGATTATGATCTGACGCAGCATATGAAGTTTTCTGGGGCCGATTTGCGCTACACAGATCCCGAGACAAGCGAAAAATATATTCCTTGGATTTTAGAAACCTCGATGGGTGTGGGGCGCGTTTTTCTTGCAGTGCTCGCGGAGGCATACCATGAAGATACTATTGGTGGTGAGACGCGAGTGGTGTTGAAGCTTGCGCCTCATCTTGCGCCAGTGAAAGTGGCGGTGTTCCCACTGCTTCGCAATAAGCCAGAGCTTGTGGCGAAGGCACGCGAAATATATAAGATACTCAAAAAGCAGTTTGGTGCGGTGGTCTTCGACGACAACGGAAATATTGGCAAACGGTATCGTCGCCAGGACGAGATCGGTACGCCCGCGGCAATCACTATTGACTTCGATACGATTGAGAAGGGAACTGGGGTCACGCTCCGAAACCGCGACACTGGAGAGCAGGAGCGTGTACCCGAGGAAAATCTCGTTACTGTTCTCCAAGAAAAGCTTTCTTAGACTCCCGCCTCAGATCATGGTAGTGTGGGTTTATGCAATTCACTGAAAAAACCA
>CAYJBK010000002.1:0-27206 GCA_964368365.1 uncultured Candidatus Saccharibacteria bacterium | reverse complement strand
TTAGGAATGAAACATTCGTAGGCAAATGCTGGCGTTACGGGTTCCCCACACGTTCCCCCACCGCTTGCCATTGCAACCCCTGCATTCGATCCTCCCGTCTTGTATGCCAAGGATCCCACGAGACCCGTCGTAATCGTTACGGGACGAGAGAAGATGAGAGACTGCTCGGCGCCAAACGTCATTTCGTTACCCACAGCAAACCCTGATGGTGCCGTCCCCGTGGTAAGAAGCGCGCGGCGGGCAGGCCGGAACGTGCCGTCCCACGCAAGTGGTCCAAAGATTGTTGTGTCGTCAGGAATCGAGATCGTCGTGTCGGATGTTACGTCGTTTATGAGCGTTATTGGAGTCCCTTCACCGCCCGTAAGATGGATGGCCTTTGCTAGCGTAATCGTTTGGTCACCAATGGTACGCGGCGTGCTGAGATTCACTCCCGCGAGATCACCTGTCGTAATAGATGAGAGCGACTGGGTGGCACCATTTATAACAATATTTCCCTCTGATACCGTACTGAGATTCGGCGAGAGATCGAGCAAGTTAGTGTTTGCGAACGCGAGGTTGCTGATGCCTGGAGGAAGAGCGGCGTCACCTGCAGTAAGTGAATCGAGAACAATATTCGTTGTTGTTGCGCTAACTGTGTTTCCGGATGTAGCAAGGACTGTGAATGTTTGCTGGGGTGCGTTGCCGGTATTCACGGCTGGGTCAGTACACGCGAATCCGATGGTGTGGGCACCGAGACCGAGGCTAGAAAGTGCCTGGCTGTGACTTGTGCCACCCGTTGTCGCCATTGTGCTCGTTGCAGAATCTAACCCAAATACACACGTTGCCGCTTCACTGGTCGTTACTGAGAGCGTAAGTGAGGTAGCAGTACTTACTGAAGGAAGCGGGGACGTTACAGTAATTGTAGGAGCCGTAACATCAAAGGTGATGCCGGTTCGAGTTGTTGTTACTGATGTATTACCTACCAGATCAGTACCTACGAATGTCATGGTGTACACAGCACCGTCTACCAGAGTTTGCGCCGATACACATCCGTTCACCGTGTCCGAAAGATTGAGCGTGTGAGCACCCGAATTCTTTGCTGTGCCTGCATATACACATTCATGGACTGTGCCATCAGCCGAGCCAGCCGTTCGAGTGATCGTGGTCGTACCTACCGAAAGATTCTCGCTCAGCGTAAAGCCGATGAGCGATGCTGATGTAACGTTGTTGATAAACGCATTTGTGGCTGGCGCAACTGACGAGAATACAGGAACCACGGTATCTTTGGTCGCCGTTGCAAGTCCAGTACCGCTTACGTTACCCACGTCGTCCGTCAGTGTTACCGAGGCTGTTACCGTTCCGTCTGCAAGCGCGGTGAGATTTATTGCCGTTACTGATATAACTCCCGGAGCTGTGGTGGTGCCTGCTGCAAGCACCGCTGCTGAGCCGTCAGTTATTGAGATCGCGATCGTAGTGTTACCCTCACCTGTTCCTGTTACAGATACTGAAGTAACGTTTGCACTATTTACCGGGTTCGTAAGCGACACTACCGGAGTTGGGGGCGGAACCGTGTCAAGAATTGAGGCAAGCGCGACTGTTGCAGCGCTCGTGTTTCCGGCAGCATCAGTTGCAGTAATCGTAGGAGCTATGATGCCATCTACGAACGCTGTCGCGGCAGATCCATCGATCGTAACTGAGTAATTACCGCCTGTTGCCGTGGTTGTTGTAGCTTTAGCGGTTGAATTCTGATAAGTAAGAGTTACTGAGACAAGCGAGTTTGCTTCTGCTGTTCCCACTACTGTTATTGCACTCTTTTCTGAGGCATTTATCTTGTTGTTCCCCGCAACACTGGTAAGAACCGGAGCTGTTGGAGCTACAGTGTCGAGCGTCAGCGCGAGAGCTGATGACTGTGTACCAACGTTCGTTGCTTGGTCTATGACGCGAGATGTAATGGACTTTGCACCATCGGCACCGAGCTGACCCTGCACAACAGTGAAGGTGAAGGAGCCAGCCGTTATATCACCCCCAGTGAGAATCCGTGTAAGAGAAGTTGGGAATGCTAACCCACCAAGGAGAAGTTCAAGTGTGTCGCCTGCGACTGCGCCAGATGTTCCGAGTGGAGCAACCACGGCGAATCCTGCTGAGTTCTCTGCGGCGTTAATGAGTGCCCCATCAGCTGCTGTGGGAAGTGCTGTTGCGGTAGGAGCTGTCGTATCCACTACGATAGCGTGAGTCAGTGCAAGATTAGGAACTGCCGGGAGTGTGCGGACCGCAACGTTACCCGCGCCATCGGCGATTGTACCGGCAGAACCAAATGCGCTTGTGTCGTCATAATCGAAATCAGCACTGTTCTGACCAGATGCAACCGTATAGCGAAGTGTCAGCGTGTTTGTACCCGAGCCAGATAGGAAGTCAGCAAAGTTCGTACCACCAGCTCCAGTATTAACACCGATCTTTGGCGTACCAGTTATGTATAGCGGCTCGTTTGCAACAACCGTGAGGTCAATTGTTTCACCGATGGTATAGAATCCATCTGCTTTGGCCGTGGCAACCGATGAGATCGTAGGAGCTGTAGTGTCGATAACAATATCTTTGTTCGCCGCAAGCGTCGCAGCAGGAGTAAAGTTCGTGAGCGTATTTGCTGCTGCGTCGTTTATCGTGCCAGAAACTGTAGCGTTCAAGTCAGCGCTTGTCTGTCCCGCTGCTACCACATAGTCACATGAACCCGTTGCTGCACCAGTTACCGTAAAGGTACAGCTTGCTGCAGGACCCGTGGTGTTGAAGGTGAGCGTTACGTTACCCGTTGAGGTTACTGGCTCACTGAAAGTCACCGTTACGGGAATTGTGCTGCTTGCGAGACCGGATGTGTAGGCAGCGTTCGCAGCAGTCGAGCTCACTGAAGTGATAGTAGGAAGAGTAGTGTCAACAACAAAGCTTGTTACGCCGAGCGCTAAACTCGCATTACCTGCCCCGTCCGTTACAGTCACAGTACAGTTACTATGCGTACCATCAGCGAGAAGATTGAGGGTTATCGTGTTGGCACCCAGAGCCGCGACTGTCGTCGCACTTGCACAGTCTCCACTGTAGGTGAGTGCACCTGCCTCACCCGCCGTAAACGTGTAGTTTGGCGTGTTGTCGTTTGTTGGAGTTGGAACTGGTGTCGTTTCACTGAGCGCAGGAGCCGTACGATCAAAAATCACGTCGGAACCTGTGGTAATAGCGGTTGCCTGAGTTGCGGCGTTACCTGCTGGATCTGCAGCATCAATTGTGAAGACTACGACGCCCTCAGTATCACCGGCAAGCATCGTGCGTGCAGCTGTCCACGCTGTGGGACCACCAGATACCGTTGCCGCTGCACCCCGAATGGTCACCGTAGGAGTTCCCGTAGACTCACTCGTCGTGAACGAGACAGTTACAGTGTTACCAGTCTTCGCGAGCGTGGTACTTGCGTTGTTTGATGCAATCGAAACGGCGCTGATCGTAGGAACGATGTTGTCGACAGTAAAGGTTGCGCCGGATGTGGGAGCAGCTGTCACAGGGTTGCCCGCAAGGTCGGTACCGTTTGAGAGCGCCACTGTTGCCGCACCATTGCCAGCACCCACTGTGTGAACAAGAGTGTAGACCGTGGAGCTCGAACGAGTCATCGCCGTTGCGGCAAGGGTGTTAGATCCAGAAATATCCAGATTCACCGCTGGACCGGCGTCCATGGCTTCACTAAAAGTTGCCGTGATCGTGAGAGAAGCCCCGGCCTTGACGGGATTGCTGGTGGAGTAGGTCACTGCCGCCGCTGGAGCCACCGTATCAAGTGTGAGCGCAAGTGCTGCGGATTGAGCGCCCAAGTTTCCCGCCTGGTCTGTCACACGCCCCGTAAGAGATTTGGCACCATCTGCGCCAAGCTGACCCGAAACTACTGTAAAGGAATGATTTCCATTCGTACTGTCCGTTGCGTTCAAGATAGCCGTAATAGGCGTTGGGAAATTTGCGCCACCGAGAAGAAGCTCGAGTGTGTCGCCTGCTACGGCTCCTGATGTACCGAGAGGAACTACCACGACCACACCCGCTGTGTGTTCAGCTGCATTTATGAGGGGGGCTGCGACGGCCGTTGGCGCGTCTGGTGCCGTAGGAGCCACCACGTCTTTCACGAGGGCACGGGTCGTTGTTGCCGCATTGCCTACCGGATCAGTATCAGTAAGCGTCAAAGTAAATGCGCCATCCGGAAGCGCAGCGAAGCCGTTCAGGTCACCGAGAGTGGTTACGCCCGACGAACACGCCGTGAGGCCGCCACCGTCCACCACACAGCGAGGAGACGTCTGCTCGGTATCTGTAAATGCGATGAGTGAGGCAGTGCGCACGAAGCTGCTCGCAAACGGCTGCGTGATTGCAACGGCCGGAGCGGTCTTATCAAAGATCACAGCGGGGCCGGTCGTTATCGCAGTAACCTCGGTACCCGAGTTATTCGCAAGGTCAGTAAAGTTAAGCGTGAATGGAACGACGCCCTCAGCCTGCCCACCCGTCATCACGAAAGATGCGGTGAAGGATGTTGGTGTGGAAGTAGCAAGCGTTGCCACCTGCGCTGAGATAGTGGGGCTCGCCGCATTCAAGGCTTCGCTTGCGGTAAACGACACAGTCACTGTATCCCCCACCTTTGCAAGCGTCGTGCTTGCGTTGTTTGAGGCAATAGAAACCGCAGTAAGAATCGGTGCTACACCATCAGCAGAATCCGCAAAGAGTCCGTCTGTTACTTCATTCCCAGCCTCGTCGAGAACCGTGCCACCGGGAGCAAAGTACGTAACTCGGGGCGTTGCAGAGGTTCCCGTGATGCCGCTCGTCGTGAGAGTAAGGGTTGTGGTCGTTGCAGGCTGCGTAGCCGCCGTAACTGAACCGCCAGCCACTGTCCATGCTCCGGTTGCAGTATCCGACGCAGAGACGTTTTCATTAAAGGTTAAAACTATGGTGTTGAGGCCAGTTCTCAGAGCAGCGAAGGTCGGAGCCACTGTGTCCTTGACCAAAGCAACGTTCGTCACGCCAACATTACCAAAGGAGTCGGTATCGCTCACCGTAAGCGTGATCGCGCCCTCGGCGTGACCCGCAAAGTCACTAATGGAAGAAACAAGAGCACCAGACACACATGCCGCAGGGACACCTCCGTCAAATGAACACTGAGGATTCGTCTCGTTTCCTGTAAATGTAATGGCTTCCGTGCCTTTCACATGAGCACCCGATGCAGGTGCAGACACCACAATAACCGGCGCAATGCTATCTACTGTTACCGCAGAAGCATCGGACGTGGCCGTAACTGCCGTGCCAACATTGCCAGCAAGATCAGAGAATGAGATAGAAAAAGCCGCTACACCCTGTGGATCTGTAGGAGCCGCCGTTACTGTCGCTGTGTAGTTTGAGGCGTCAAGCGTGTTTACCGTTGCCGCGCGCCCCAGAAGAGTCACGGCAGGAGCAGCTATTGGCTCGCTCGAGGTAGCAAAAACAGTCACAACATCCCCCGACTTCGCCTTTGTTGGATCGGCACCGTTTGACGCGATTGTTACGGTGGTAAGAGTGGGAGAAACCACATCTTTGGCTGCCGCAAAGCCCGGAGAGTTTGCCGGAACATCACCAAAAGCTGTTGCGGTCGCAACGACAGTCAAAGCTCCATCAGTAAGTGAGGTAATATCGATGCCAGGTATTGTAAAAACAGTTACATTCGCAGGAACATCGATGATTGTGGAAACCACAGCGGCGGTACCGCCATCAGTGTCGTCAATCGTCACAAGCACAGTTGTTGTCGCGCCGTTGGTCGCGATCGTACCATCTACACTAAAGTTTGCTTTCTCAGCGTTGTTTACAAAGTTATCTGTCGCGACCGACGTCACCGTTGGAGCGCCCGTCGCGAGCACCGGAACAGCGTACGCACCCACAAGCACCGTTAGCAAAACCAGAATTCCGATTCTCAGATTTCTAAAATTCATATATCGGGTGTCGGCTAAATTAATATCAAAATAATACCGCAGGAACCTGTAGTAGTCCTTCATGACTATATACACCCCCGCCCGCAAAGAGTCAAAGAAAAATCGACTGATTTTACAGAATGTCGGACATATGACATTGTACTCTCTGGAACAGCCGGACGTGCCGTTCTTTATTACCGCAAGGGGTACAGCTGCGCATGGAACCGAGCGAACTCATCATAGCCTACAGCGCCCTCGCGGTCTTCCTCTTCCTCGTGGTAGTCATCGCGAAAGGGTTGGCCGCCGAGAGCTTCGAAGCGCAGACGGCGCGCGAGGGACGTGAAAGGTTCAAAAGAATCCGAGGCCGGACGAGTGAAGTGCTCCGGCTCGGCAGAGAACTGATGTTCGACATCAGGACACGCGACCGATTGATCAAAGTCTACAACGACTTTGATGGCCCAGTAGCGGAGGTACTCCACGGGGTGTTCATAAAAATACTCGGAGACGAGTATTTACTGAACACATCACACGGTCAGAAATGTACACGGGTACTCTCCCTCCTCCGACTCATCGAGGCAGCCTGGGAGCGGCACGAACACGCCTTTAACAAGAACCTCGCGACCGAGGTCACGAAGGACATTCAGAACTTCATGGAAGCAATCCTCGTACGCGAGAAGATACTGGAGCTTCCAGCACACTAGACGCCGAGAGGAGTGTGGGGCCAGCCCCACACTCCTCTCAGAAACAAAGCGTATATCAGCAGTAGATGTACTTTTTGTTTCTAATTAAATTTTTCGAGAATCTTCTCAATAAATCTCTCGGTATCCGCAATACTCTCAACCTTTTTTGTGCGGATTACGCCAATCACCGCTTCGTCATTACCTCCAGGAAAAAGACAGTCTCCCACGTAGACGGCATCTTTCTTCTTCCACCCTTCGTGCTCAATAAGCCGTGCCACGTTCGTACCCTTATGGCTTCCTTTAATAAAGAAGTCGAGGCTGGTAGTGCCCGCTATCTTAACTTCGACAGTATCGCTCCGAAAGGGATGCTTTTCGAGCAGAGTTCTCCGCTTCTCGTGGCTCGGATCAAAAGCCTCTTTTTTAACAATCTCCTCCCGATGACCTATAAGTGAGAAGCCCACTTGAGAAACTCGATCCTCTACGAGATCATGAAGATCGCTAAAATCATGGAGCTTCTCTCTAGCAATCCGCTCTGCATACGAAAAAATCTGATGCTTCTCTATCCAGTTCAATTTATTTTCCCACAGTATCTGGCTCTTCTTATTTAAGGCAAGATTCCCATTCTGCCCAAGTACATAGAACCGTCCCGCGAGAGCAGTCGACATACGCTGTGTCAGGAGGTGTGCATCGCTCCCTGAAACAACGATCACATCGTGCTTTTTTGCGAGACCCCTCAGAAGCCCGACTATTCTCGGCTCAAGCGGCATGCGACTCCGCGCCAGAGTGCCATCCATATCAAAAAAAATGTGCTTGGGCATATTATTTGCACAAATATTGAACCTGCTCCGTCAGCGCCGGCGTGTATTTCTTGGGATGCATTCGCATATCCATCGCGAGCTCAGGCTTTGAAATCCAACGTATCTGCTCCACCTCTTCTTCCTGTATCTTAAAATCAGAAACATCTCGGTCCAGACAGGCGGTAAATAGCTGCCAAAATGCTCGACGGGGAAAATCTGATAATGATTTCTGGCCAGCAATAAACGCTACGCCAGTAAGACCGATCTCCTCCTCCGCTTCCTTGTAGATATTGGAATCGTAGGTTTCCCCCTTCTCGAGCGTTCCTGTCACCGCATGGCCCCACTTACCGGGGTGTTTATCCTTCGAATACGATCGCTGAGCTATCAGTACCTCGCCCTTGGAATTTTCTAGCCACAAGACAGATACTCGATAAATGTCCTTTGTGTAATCAAGTGCGCCGCGCTTTTTGTGTCCTATAATCTCATCGTTCTCGTTTACAATCTGGACAAGTGAGTCCGAAGAAGAGGACTTCCGGAGCGCTGCATGTGCGGAAATTATTTTTTCCTCAATCGCAGTTGTGGAATATCCGGGAACCATGGGAAGTGGTGTAACCACCCCGCCGCGGGCAAGTACGAGATCGTGTCCCATAATCTGGTCCACACGATATTCTCCTCCCTTCACGAGCACATCTGGCTCGAGGAGACGGATGAGTTCATAAGGCGTATCTTCATCGAAGATAGTCACCGCATCGACCGATGCAAGTCCCGCCATTACACGAGCACGCGCGTTTTCGTCCTGGAGAGGCCTGCTCGGGCCCTTGCAAAGAGCGCGCGAAGATCTATCACTATTAATTCCAACCACGAGAACATCCCCTAAGTTACGGGCACGGAAAAGATAGTCCACGTGGCCAGGATGCAGAATGTCAAAAGAGCCATTCGTGAAAACCACCTTTTTCCGGAGCGCCTTCCACTCTCTCACCACGTCGAGAAGTTTTTGCCGTGAATATATCTTTTCCTCGGGGGAAGAGCCAAATTTCATAGTCATTACTATATCATTTTAAAATACAAACGCACCGAGCCCACTGAAGGACCTCGGCGCGTCGCGCGGCACCTATTTTACTTGATCCCACATGTCACCTCGTCTTATGAGACGGGCGTTGGAGCGGGCGAGCTCCGCAAACGAGATTCCCCGCAAGCCTTCACCGAGCTGGTGGACGTAAATCTCCACTTCAAGGCCACCAGTAACTGCTCGTGCAACAAGCACATGGTCGCCCTTGTTCCTCACAGCAACGTGCGTCGGCTCACGACCCGACGGGGAAGCACAGAACGGCATTGATCACCTCCCCCAACCGTAAATGGTCCAGAACACAGCGTCCTAGGAAATCGTACTACGGATCGGAAACCTTGGGAACGAGTCGCAGCTTTGGAGCCGGCGGCGCAGAATGAGAACCCGTGAATTGACACCGACATGTCACGAGCATCCGAGGTTCAGCCGCGTAGCACGGCATGGCGCGAACCCAGATTGCGTGGAGCTCTTGAAGCTTCCGCTTTTTAGGAAAGCGGAAATTGTACCCATGACCATGACACCCAGCACAGAGCATGTTTCCTCCTAAAGAACACAGAACTCATGCGCGCGCATGAGTTTTGTACTGTTGGTACGGGGCCTAATGCGCGGGCGTATACAGAAGACACTGAAGTCTTTATTACTCTGGGTCGGACTTCTCGCGCCTACGCGAATCACCGTTGCGGTACAGTGAGGGATTTACACCCTCTTCACACAGTAACTATATTTGAGTTGTAGGTGAGACAATAGCAGAAACCCTTTTTCTTTTCAACAAGCAAAGACCCACAGGTGCGGTATACTTAAAGGACATATGCCCACACTCGAAAACGAGACACGCACGGAAGCCGCAGAAGACGAACCCATCAAAAAGGAGCGGGCCGCCCCAGAAGCAGACACTGCTCGGCTGGAAAAAGAGAGGCGATTTGTCGAAGCGCTCGAAAAACTGCCAGCTATTTTTCGCGAGGTAATTGCAAGGATTGCGAGAGACCCTGAGGCCACGGGAACCCTTCCGGATTCTCTTCCGGAAACGGTACAGGAGATTAAGGCCCTTCTTCAGCGGCTTGATAGAGACGAGGACGGACTCGCGGGCGAGGAAGATGCAAACTTCTCCCTCCTTGAAAAAGTTTCTGAAAAGATCGAGAAAATAAGCATACTGGAAGCCGAAGACATTACGCGCACCGGCGACCTTCTTTCGTACGGCGGAGAAGTGCTCTCTGTCACAAAAAAAGCAGACCTCGAACGTCTAGGACTTGTTGATACCGAAAATACTCTCAAAGAGAATCTCATCTCGGCGCGCATACGAGAGGCAGGCTTTGCATCGCGAGAGGAGCTCGGAGATGCAGCGACTGCAACGGGAGAAGAGATAGAGAAACTCTCCGGCCAAACCTTTGGTCTTGGAAGATTCATACACCATAAGGAGTTGGACCAGCTTCAGGAAAAATTGAGCGCCCTTATAGGTATTGAGTCGGAGACGATGTTCGTGCACAAGAAAACTGCATACTCCAAGAAATACGAGATCGGAAGAGCCGGAGAGACGCTCCTCAATGCAGCGACGGAACAGGTGAGCAGCTCGATAGAGCGTGTTGAAAAGGCACTCAGAGATACGTACAAGGAATCGACGCCCGATGCGACAGTTCTAAGCAATCTCACCGAGACATTCTTTCTGAAGATCGTAGATCGTGCGATCATCGAATTTAACAAAGCTGCCTACCCCACGGAGCAGAGTTGGAAGGCATTCTACGATTATGTGGAAAACGTCGATATGGAAGTGTATTTCAATAGGGTTACAGAAACCTGTACGGAAATAAACGCTCTCCTGAAAGATGTGCGCGGATTATACGGCTTGGGCCGGGCGCGCGCTTCAAGATACCTAAATATGGATTTTTGGAAAACCACGGCGCGGGAGCTCAATATGGACCACTGGGAGATCTTTAAAGAAAACCCTGATATTCAAAAAACACTCGACGCCCGCAAGATCTCTGAGTTTGAAAAAGGGATCTCGAATGCCCTGGGCGAAAAGCTCTGCACTTCAGCTCGCGACGACCGCGACACCCTTGCACAAAAAATGTTCATGCTTGGGCGGATCGAGGCCGCACCCCTCCTTATACTCCAGAGTTTCTGGTCCCGGGCCCACGGAGGATCATTCCCTTTCGTCGGGAGACGGAACAACGCCCAAGACCCTTCAATTCTAGGAGACTATCTTTCAAAATTGAGCCCGGAAGACCTGGGGAAGATTCCCAATGCGACGCCAGAATTGCTTAAGATACTACGATTCGTCCAGGAAAACCCCTCAAAGGATCTCGAACGCATTGCCGAGGGACCACGGAACCATCTCCCAGACACAGATCCAGAAGTAACAAAAGAAGCCGAGGAGATCCAGCACCAGCTCGAGGCACTTGATGCGCATTTTCTTCGGAATGGATCTGACGCCGAAAAACAGTTCGCTGTTGCGATGATCGTGGCCCGGCGGAAGCCGCTGGGGGCGCTCCATGAGCCACTGTACGAAATGCTCGCGAATCATCCCGCAAAGGATAGCTTTTCTGAGATACTGACAAACCACTTTCACAATACCCGGGACTTCGACACACTCTATGTTGGCTGCAAAGCCGATATTTTCAACGATCTTCCAGACGGAATACTCTCCACCATAGCCTATGACTGGCCGAAGGTCATATACAAATCAGAAAACAAAATAGAGGAGCTGGTACTCGTGAAGGATTCCCTGGCACGCGCCTTAGAAGGCATGGCGCCATGGAAAAATCCGTTTCTTAAGGAGAATTCTACTCGTACATTTCTCGCATTTCTTGCGGCCGAAGCACTTGGTATCGGGCCACAACCAACAAAAGAAGATATCATCTCTCTCCTCGGAAGGCGTGACGAGGTTCTTTCCAATACCAGCGGAAACCGTATGTTTGATACTCGTGTTGCAGCAACACTCGCGCGACTTGGAAAAGACTTCTCCTTTACAGAAAGCGAGGCGTACCAGGTCTGCAGAGCGTTGATACAGCAACATGGGCGTGACGACGAGACAAGCGACGAAACGCTAGACAACTTTCTAGAGAAACTACCCGCAGGAAAAATACTGACTGAGCACGATGTTGCGTTTACAGAAACTTTTAGACAGCCGCTCGTAACGAAGGATATGAACTTTCTTGAATTAACCCAAGATCCGGATCTAGTACTCGTGAAAAGCACCTGGCTTAAATATCTGAACGCATACACACTAGTCGAGGGCGGGCAGATGCGTATCCCGCAGGCAGTTGAAAAAACGCTCCCCAAGCTCTTCAGTAACGAGCGGCCGGAAAATCGTACCTTCTGCTTGGGTGAGGTGCGAAATCTCTGGAAGCAGCACCTAGAAGCCGGCGTGTCTATGCTCCCACTCGAAGCAGTAGCGCTGGGAGATAGTATGAGACGCGCAGGTGGCCAGGTCGGAGACTTGAAATACATTACAGCTCTTCTTGATATGATGAGTACGCTCGACGCCCTATCCCAAAGCGCAAAAACAGCGTCGAGAACACAGCAAGAACTCCAGGCTGGGCTTCAAAGCCAGGAACAGCGCATGGAAAAGTGGGGCGAGGATGAAAGGGCTGCATTCTATACGATATCAGCGGATATCATGCGGGCTGCCCCAAGCCTCTACAGCAGATTCCTCACGCTCTTCGAGTCCATGAGTGGTAACGGCCTTAAAACATTTGCAAAAGAGGTATTCCCGCTCTATCATGCCAATCTCATTGTTCTCGAGAACTCGTCGGGTAAAAAAGGGGTTGCCTTTGAACCGCGAGAGCTCGTGGGACTTCGGAGACGTATCACCGATCTTGAAAAGCAACTCGGCAAAGAAGGAGCTGATAAGGAAGTGGTCATTGGCGAGGAACGCGCACGGACGATGAGATCGCTCCAGGAAAACTTTAAAAAGCGTACTGGGCTCAAAAAGATTCCGGAGAACATTACCCCAGAGAATCTGCATTCTCTTCAGAATCATATCCGGTATCTTGGGAATATAAACGAGCGAGATCCTGAAAAGGAAGCGATCGTCTCGCTCTTCCTCGGCCTTTCCATCAACGGCGAATGGGCGTCTTTCCGTGCCGGAGAACAAATTGCTTTGGAAGACTATTTTGAGGGCGAACCGCTCAAGATACTGGAAGGTCTTATGAAAAAATCTGGCTGGCGAGAAGCCGCCACATCTGCGCTCGCCCTCCAGCCCGAGGAAAGTTCAGGTTTCTGGAAAAGTCTCCAAGAAGAAACGATAACAAACGTTCTCGGTAATATCCAGACGATCGATCTTAAACTCGGCGCAGCGCAGCGCGGACTAGAGGATCTATACGACCCTGATATCTACCCAGACGAATCAGACCGCCTTGCGCTGACCTTGATGCGAGAGGAGGGTAAAAGCGTCGGCGGCCTACTCTCCAAGATATATCGCGAGGCGGATGGCAAAAAGGTATCCTTCTCTCCCGAAGAACAAGCGTTGCGTTCCAGCATAGAAAAGCAGTTCTCCATACCTTTGTGGACCAAGGAAAACGTAAAAGAACTTCAGCTAAAGCTCCAGGTTCCGGGCCTCCTCGGAAGCACGATGCGCAAACTTGAGGAAGAAGGAGCCGAGGGTGCCATAGAAAAGCTCCAAGGGCTCGTAGATCCTTCAGCAGAGATCATCGCACTTTTTAAGCGCATGGACGAGGAGTTCGCCCCTCGCTCTGGAGCACTCGCCCTAGGGCAGGATCTTAACTATCTTGAAAATATCGTTGTCAAAAACGAAGACAAACTCACTCCCGAAGAAAAAGAACTCGTCTCAGAATATCTTGGAAACATCAGAAGCCAGATGGCAGTGCTTGAATCTCTCTACGCTCGCGTCAAAGAATACTTTGCAAAGATCGAGGGCGGCATACACGTTTCCAAAAATGAGATTCTGAAAAATCGTGTCGGCGAGATCAAGAAGCTTTTGAGTCAGAGCGATGAAGCAGTAAATCTTACGACACGAATGACCTCCGACATGAATCTGATAATTGAGAATATGCGCCAATGTCTCGGGTGCCTTAACAAGGAAGTGAACAACGACACGAACCTCACCTTTGGCGACGGGAATAAATTTTTTATTATGAGCCAAAGAGAAAGCGACAGGGCGAGCGTGGCAGACCAGATCGTTTTCCTCTCCCCGGTCGAATACGCTGGCGGTATACGGGAGGCTTCGTTCGTGATGGATCAGCTCTATGGGACCAAATCTTCGGACGTGCTTCTCGCTCATATGCAGGCGGTCATAAAAAAATGTTCGGCGCTTAAGAAAGCGTATCCAAATGCAAAACTCTCGGTATTCGTAACAAACGAAGCTCTTATGAGCGCCGGTCTGAATACTGAGACGGCCACGCAGCGACTGGAAGCAGCGCTTACGGACCGGGGGACAGTCTCGGCTGAAAAACAAGGAACAGTTGCAATCCCGGCATCCGCTTTTGGAGATCACTACATAGAATTTGGAGGGCAGAAGGCACGTTCGAACGATCCGCGGGCGACCGGCGGGATAAAAATAGCATTCTAAAACAAAAACCACCTCCCAAGACCGGCCCGGGAGGCAGTGGCGCACGAAGCCCTCTCTTCACCCTCCGAGGATGGTGTCGAAGAGGAACGGCTCGTGTCGGAGCAGGAACTGGAAGGTGAACTGTTCATCCCAGCCGGCGAGAATCATCGCGTCACCGAAGATCTTCTTGAGAACACGATTCCACTCGGCGACATCATCCTCAGTGGCCGCGAGGTTCGGATCGTGGAAGAGCAGGCCCTCGGCGAGACACAGCTTGATCCCCGGTTTACCTAGGTACGACTCACCATCATGCCTGAGAGTTTCCATGAGTCCGAAGGCCTCATCCAGATTCACGTGATGCGTATTCCGGACCGCGCGGGCCGTCTTGCTTGGCTCAAGTGCGTTGAAGCACGCGAGCTGAACCGCACGGTACGCCTCCTCAGCGTCCAGACCCTCCCGCGCGAACAAGTCGCCCAGAAAATTCTTGGCTTCTTCCGACGCGTAGGTGTCGCGAGACTCAATGATCTCCCGGAGCATGTTGTCCGGATAGACCACGAGTCCTTCGAGCACCTTGGTAAGCGCGGCGATCATGTTGAGCACCGTGTGCAGAAGATCAGGCCATGCGACCCGTTCCACGCACGACTGCTCGATCGCCCGGGACTCCCAGGTTCGGACCGAAGAGACGATCATGTGCCCATATCCTTCGGCCATGAGCACCATACCGCAGATCCGTTCCGTGAGGATCGGGTTCTTCTTGTGCGGCATCGCGGATGAACCCTTCTGCTTCTTGCCGAACGGCTCGTGCCACAAGGGCCAGGGATTCCTGGTACCCAGGCGGATGTCGTGTGCGATCTTGCCGATCTCCTCTGCCACCAGCACGAGTGCCTGGGCAGCAGCGGCGTAGATAACGCGGGGGAGGATCTGGGTCGCTCCGTAGAAAGGCTTGAGGCCCATCTCGGAGAGACTTTTCTTCTCCATGTCCGGTGTGAGTCCCCCGCCGTAGTTGCCGATGGCACCCGAGAGGCGCGAGAACCGGCAGGAGTCAGAGGCGAACGTAAGGCGCACGGCGGCCTCCCCCAGCGGCGTGAGCCAGTTGAGAACCCGCATGCCGAAGCTCTTGATCTTCGCCCACTGGCCGTGGGTTCGATCGAGGAATGGCATGTACCGATAGGTCGCCGCCATCGCTCTCATCACTGCGAAGAGACGATGGAGGTCAGCGGAAACCAACACGAGCGACGCGAGAATCACCCGCGAGAACGCGGGGTCTTCGGTATCGTAGCTCGTCATGTCCTTATGGCACCAGTGCCGGAGTTCCGGAGGCAGGTGCCGCCGACGCTCATCAATGAACGCGTTGAGATCGTGTCCGATCTCCTTGTCTCGCGCCTTCCACCATTCCACATCCGGCGGATTGGCGACGAGACACCGCTCGATCGTCTCGTAGTCTTCCTGCGGCAGATGCCCCGGTCCACCCATGGTCGTTCTGACCTTGAGAACCGTGAGCTCAGTCTCCTGCCAGCGGGTCAACTTAGCGAGATCATTCCAGCTTGCATCGATCTCACGACTTGCGTATCTCTGGATCACAAGTGAAATTCACCTTCCTATTCCTATGTAAAAGGTTCGCGGGTCGGACACAGTCTATTCTGTCCAATCATTTTATGCAAAAGCACGAACCCCACGAACCGATGGGGCCCGTGGGGTTTTTACTTGAGTCCTGCTAGGAACTCGGCAATGATGATCGGGTAGAGTGCGCGTTCGGCGATCTTGATCCGCTCATGGAGCGAGGAGACCGTATCCCGCGGATGTACCAGTACGGATTCCTGTCCGAGAATCGGTCCCGCATCGAGCTGGGCGGTCGCCACATGGATGGTACACCCCGTGAGCTTGACCCCGTACTCGAGTGCATCCTTCACGGCATGCTCGCCCTTGAAGGAGGGCAGGAGCGACGGGTGCGTGTTGAGAATCTTTCCCGCGTAGAGCTTGTTGTGCGATTCGAAGATCTCGGGACTGAAGATGGTCATGAATCCGGCCATCGCCACCACATCGATCTCATGCTGGATCAGCACTCGGAGAACATCCATCGTGTACTCGCGACGATCAAATTCAGGGCCAAACCCAGACCGCTCCACCAGCATTCTCAGGACCTGGTGCTGTGGCGCCACGATGTCGTATCCACGACAGAGTCTATCCGCGAGCACCAGATCGACTGAGATACCACTTTCGATGATCGCTTCAAGGAGCGTTCCGGTACCCGACACGAGTACTGCCAACTTAGGCATCGCGCCCACCTATCCCTTTGTTCGAACGTGAGGACCAAAAAGAAGTATGCAGCACGGTCCCTCCTTTGCCAAGAGAGTATGCTGGCCGTACAATACCTCCGGACCGTACACTGCTTCTCGACCGTAAAGGACTGTGCCGAGATCATGGCGAGACTGAAGCTGGAAAATCTCTCGATGTTCGGGATGTCGAACACAGGGAAAACACGCTTTTCCCGTCTCCTCACGCGCTTCGGCTTCGAACATATCGAGATCGATGCCAAAATCGAGAAGGAGCTCGGACCGCTCGTCAAGAAACGAGACGGGCCGAAGGATGGTCTCGAGGATATGGCACGCTGGATGGGGTTCCCGTGGGAACCTCAGTACGCTGAAAACAGCGAGTTCTACCTCTCGCTTGAACGGATGTTCACGCTCCAAGTTCTCGATCGGATCAAGCAGCGGAGAACGGGAATCGTTCTTGATCTCACAGGAAGCGCCATCTACACCGGGGAAGATGTTCTCCAGAAACTGCGAGAGCTCACCACACTCGTCCTCTTCGAGACCCCTGACTGGGCCATCGAAGAACAGAAAAGGCTCTTCCTCGAACGGCCCAAACCGATCTACTGGGGAAAAGCCTACAACCCCGTCGAGGGCGAGGACCACGAAGTGGCTCTCCGGCGCTGTTACCCCGGCCTCGTTGCATGGCGGAACGCCCAGTACCACAGGGTCGCCCACGTCGTCGTCCCGCGGGCGGTGTATCGCGCTCCGGGATTCACCGAAGTGGAGCTGCTCCAATTCATCGCAGCTGCGCTCAAGAGCCAGGCAGCGGGAGTAAAAGCGTAGAGGAGCGACGCGAGTATCATAGGGAGGCCGCCAAGCACACGCAGGCGGCCTTTTCTTCTAATTGACTTTAGAACGTTCGTTCCAATATACTATGTGAATGGAACACAACCGCGAAAAACTTATCTCTTTTTATTATGGGCACCGACGCATGCCGACCTATAGCGAGATCATGAAGTTCACGGGCTACAGAAGCAAAAGCGCCGTGGATTATTTTATTGAAAAGTTAATCACAGATGGCGTCGTCACCAAAGACCCAAGCGGAAAACTCATCCCCAAACGACTCTGGAGTCCAGTAAAAGTTTTGGGTACCGTGGAAGCCGGCTTCCCCTCCGCCGCCGAAGAAGAGCTCGTGGACACCATGAGCCTCGACGACTACCTCATCACACGCCCAGAATCTTCCTACATTTTAAAAGTAAAAGGTGACTCCATGATCGACGCCGGTATCCATGAAGGAGACATGGTCATCGTGGAACGCACAAATAATCACAAAGAAGGACAGATCGTGATCGCAGAAGTTGATGGCGAGTGGACCATAAAATATCTCCGCATGAAAGCAGGAAAACCATATCTTATGCCCGCCAACAAAAAGTTTCCGCCGATCTACCCGACCGAGGAATTAAAGATCGCTGCAGTGGTGCGTGCCGTTATTCGAAAATACTAACCGTGGAATCATTCACACTGCACTCATTCCCTCGTGCCATCCTTCATGTGGACGGAGATGCTTTCTTCGTCTCATGTGAGGTGGCGAAGAATCCTGTACTCCGTGGTAAGCCAGTGATCACTGGTGGTGAACGCGGCATCGCCTCTGCCATGAGCTATGAAGCGAAGGCGCGTGGCGTAACTCGCGCCATGAGGATATCTGAGATCAAGAAAATATGCCCCGATGTGATAGTTCTCCCGTCAGACTACGAAACATACAGTCTCTACTCTCAGCGCATGTATGAGATCGTCTATCGCTACACCCCTCAGGTCGAAGAATACAGCATTGATGAATGCTTCGCTGATCTTACCGGCCTGAGACGTGAAAAAAGGATGGGGTATCCCGAGATCGCAGCGAAAATAAAACATGACCTCGAAACAGAACTGGGTATCACTTTTTCCATGGGATTGGGTCCGAGCAAAGTACTCGCAAAGATTGGGTCTAAGTGGAAGAAGCCATCCGGGCTTACCGTCATTCCCGCACGCGATGCACATATTTTCCTTGAAAATCTTCCCGCCGGCGCCGTCTGGGGCATCGGGCCTCAAACAGCTGCGTTTCTGGAGAAGCATGAGATCAAAACCGCGCTCGAATTTGCACGGAAACCGCTCGCATGGATCGAGGCGCATCTCACAAAACCGCACAAAGAGATATGGCATGAACTCCGAGGAGAATCGGTTCTAGGTCTTACGCTCGGCGAAAAACACGACTATCAATCAATAAGCAAAACGCGAACCTTCACTCCCCCATCACAAAACAAAGAGTTCGTCTTTTCACAGCTATCTAAAAACATAGAGAACGCATGCATAAAGGCCCGCCGGCATGGACTGGTAGCTCACGAGATACATTTCTTTCTCAAGACACAAGATTTCCGATACCACGGACGATCACTACGACTCTCACGCCCCACAGCCGTACCACAAGAAATACTTTCTCTGGTACGCGAATCGTTCAACGCTCTTTGGAAAGATAAGCTTCTATGGAGAGCAACGGGTATTGTACTCGGGAAACTCAAGGGTCCCGGCGAGGGGCAGCTTGACCTTTTTGGCGCAGCGATCCACGCCGAGAACATCAAAGATATCTACAAAGCGATAGACGGCCTTGATGAAAAATATGGAAAACACTCGGTCTTTCTAGGATCGAGCCTCACCGCACTCATAAAACCAGGCCACCACGGGCTACGCGGCGGAACTTCACAAAGGTCAAAGAATCTTTTTTCGGGGGAGACGAAACGACAGCACCTGAGAATTCCGATGCTGGGCGAAGCACACTAAGATCTATTGAGCTTTCCACTCTCCTGGCTGCATGAGACCAAAGCGGTTTCCTTCCGTGTCAACTGCGCCAGCAAACCACCCCACGCCAGGAATCTCCATTTTTTCTTTGTTAATAGATCCACCGTGCTTCTTGACTGCCGCCATTGCCGCATCAAGGTCGTCTACCTGCACCGTACAATCATAGGTATAGAGTGGCGTATCTTTTGGTCGCTCGTAGAGCCCACCATTGATCCCTGGTGTTCCCGGAGCGCGAGTCTCGAGACCCCAATAGTCCATGCCTCCCTGGTCCTTCGTCATCATCTGCGTAATTTTCCAACCAAGCACATTCTCGTAAAAGGCCTTTGCGCGAGCAACGTCATCTGCCTGTACCTCAAAGTGTATTACTGGATTTGCCATGTGTTTTAGAATGAATTGTTATTATTGCCTAGCGGAGAGAGAGCGGTGGGAGAGTACTCTCTCACGTCGCCGAACGAGCGACGGCACTATAGGGTTTGATACCCTTTATTGATTAACAAGATCGTAGCAGTAGTTTCCTCCGGTCTGACGCCCGTTACATCGCGAGGAGTCACTTCCACTTATAGTTGCACCGACGCCAGTAGCGCTTCTATCGGCATCCGAAGAAAGAAGATCTGTGTCGGATTGCTCAAGACTAATCCCGAGATGAAACCCGTTACACGGCTTTCCATCAGTGCACTGCTTCGCAACGGAGTCACCGGTCAACCAGTTAGCGCTAAAATACGGATTATATTCATACTCGTAGCCCCCCGTGGGAGCTGGGTCCTGCGGCATCTCGGGAATAAGACTCGGGACGAGAGCAGTCAGGGTAGAAGGATACGAAGCATACGTGTCGTGATAGATCTCGAGAGCAAGCTGAAGCTGCTGAATGCTACTTACTCTCCGAGCATCCCGAGCCCTCATGCGCGCATCCCCCAGCTCACCAATAACACCCGGTGTCCCCGCCTCGAGCTCCTTCACAATCTTTTCGATCGGTTCCGCATCCTCTGGAGCCTCGATCTCAACGGGCTCATTTATATCCTTTACCGAAAGCGTGAGTGTAAAATTTCCTTGTTTATTCTTCAGTGCCACAGCGGCATCTGCAGGAATAATACGGAGTGAATATGCGATCTCGGCTATGTATCCTTCCGTATCAACCGAAACCAGCAGACGCATGTTTTTATCGTAATAATCAAGCGTTTCAGAAAATTCAGGGCTCTCGAGATAGCTGATTAGCTCATCATCCACATCTTCGTGTCGAGGTAAAAGAGGATTGGAAGGAAGATTCCCTATAAATTTCTTATAGAAGGGAATGAGTGCAGCCTTATTTATCTTGAGGTCATAGGAGTACACCGTTCGACCCTCACGCTTTCCCTTCTGCGGTGCACCATTGAAAATAAAGAGTTTTTCTTCATCAGCAAGCTCTGCAGTCTCCCGCAAAAGGCGCAGCATTTCATCCTTGTTTTTCCGATATTCCCTCTCGATCTCAGGAAATGCGTCGGGTGCAAAACCAAATTCATCGCCAAGAATCGAAGCGTGCGCATACGGATCAACCGATATCCACTTACCCTTTATATCTCCTATCTGGGAAAAGAAAAGGCTTGGAATTTTATTTATGCGAAAGTAATAGAGCGCATTTTTCTTAAGCGCCTCCACGTTCACCGCATACGAGAGGTCGCCGAAGTCACCGCTTCCCTCGAGAAGAAATTTCCATTCAGAACCATCCTTCCTGAGATCGGTCGTGCCACCTACGGAACCACCTACACGAATCTCTGGCGGCAGATATTGCACCATCTCACCCAGCTCCTCAATGGGCGACTTTGGTAGTTCGGACGGAAGATAGATATAGGAGTAACTCTCCTTGGTAAATGTAACTGCTTTTCCTGTCACGAATGTATTCGTCGGGGAAAAACCATATCCACTTTTTATCGTCTTCACTGCATTCTCGGACTCAAAAACCACAGTAATACCAAAGTTTCTGCCATCGTCTGTAAGTGTATATGCATACGGCTTACCCGAAACAGGGTCGTCGATACGAATGGACGATTCATAGGTGTTCTGTATGAGGCCCGCCTTCAGATTCGCCTGGAGTTTTTGGAGAGAAGACGGAAACGATTTTGAATTAAGGAGTGCACTGAGAATTCCTGTTACGTCCTGCGCCCGCCGAAAATCATTGCCGTATTTTATGGCAAGGTCAGGCTCCTTCGCGACACTAGACACAAACGGCTCAGCGTCACTATCGCGCGGACCAAGGTTAAATTCAGACGAGAGAAGATACGTAGAGGTATGGATCTCGGAAGATTTATCCAATATACCGAAAAGCAAATTCTTCTCAGTATATGGCGGTGAGCCGAACGGACCGATTTTCTTAAAGTATGCAAAGCTGACTCCGCCAAAAAGGAGAACGGCAAGAACGAGACCAATGAGCAATCCTTTGTGTGGACTATTTTGCGGAGCGTGGAATTGAACCACGGGAAGGTCCGCCACGGGTACCTGTATGGGAGGAACCGCAGCCTTTACGTCATCCGGGCCCCATCCAATCTTTATGAGCTCTTCTCTAATGGCTTCGTCCGAAAGCCCAGACGCACGCGCTTTTAAAACATACTCTAGAAGCTGTGGTGAAAGTGACATGATAAACATTTTATCACACCCTGGGAAAGCTTCTGTGCATAACCACCTCCCGTAGAAGAGAACTTTTGTAGTATTATTATGCCAATGGCTAAAACTATTAGTGCGATTATTATTCTCGCTCTACTTCTTGGGATTATCCTGACGGTGAGTAGAAGTACTGGCACAACCTTCTCAGTCGCATCAGGCAGACTTGCGAATATCAAAGAACGCGGCGAGATCGTTATCGGCAGCAATGCACGCTACGCCCCCTTTGAAAGTATCGACGAGCAAGGAAACTTTGTGGGCCTTGATATGGATATCGTTCGGGAAATAGCCCGTGACATAGGCGTCACGCCAGTTTTCATAGATATTCCCTGGGAGGAGCTTTTTGATACGCTCCGTGCGGGGAAAATAGATGTGGCCATCTCATCCATCACAATAACCAAGGAACGTGCTGAGACGATGAGTTTTTCTGATCCCTACATAAATGCAGGCCAGGTGGTAGTAACGCTCGTAAGTCGCGGCGACATCAAAGGCACGCATGATCTTCGAAGTCAGACCGTAGGCGTACAAACAGAAACAACATCGGAAACAGAGGCTCGTACGTATTCTGACCACGTTTTTGTGTATCCCAATTATGCCGAAGCGAAAGCAGATCTCCTTTCTCGCAAAACAGACGCCATCATCATCGACTACCCCGCTGGTGTAGCAATGGCAGGAAAGGACTCTCGGCTTAAGGTCGTCGGCGAACCTTTCACGCAGGAATTTTATGGCGTAGCCACGGGCAAAAACGAGACGGCACTACTTGCAGAGATCAACAAGACAATCCGCAGACTGAAACAGGACGGAAAGCTTAAAGAATTTGAGAGAACCTGGCTTGGCCAATAATGAAGAAAACACTCAGTCTCGAATCTAAACTTCTTCTCGTCGTTGCGTTTGTCATTGTCATCACACTCTGGGTCTTCTATACACTCGCTATCACAAATCAGAAAAAGATCTTTAGCGCCTCATTCCATGATTCTGCGGTGAGCCTGGCACAGGCCCTTGATGCATCCATTGGCAGCATTGAGGAGCTCAAAGATGCTACGAAGCTTCAGTCAACGATCTACAAAATGATCTGGCTATCCTCAAACATTACCGCCATTAAAGTAAGTGTTCCCATAGACAATACACTGCGTGTTATTGCCACGAACGAAGCTGGTGCACTGGGAACTGAACCTCCAGAAGAAGGAGTGGTCTCGTATCAGTCCGGGACAGTTTTCAACCAGGAGATACGAGAGCCGAATGGCGCGCCAGTGCTTCGGGTCATTACGCCCGTACATGTGGGCGGACAGCGCGTGGGCATCTACGCAATTAAAATCTCACTCGAAACCCTGGAGAAAGCGATTGCGGAAACCCAGCAACAGTTTCTGCTCATCACACTCGCATCGATCCTCCTTGTGCTCGGCATACTTTCCTTTTCAATACGACACATTGTCATAAACTCAATCAAGGAGCTTCTCGGCGCAATGGAAAAAATCGGTAGCGGCACACTCGCACACCGGGTCTCAACCAAACGCCATGATGAAATAGGAGAACTCTTTACGGGTTTTAACGGTATGGCGCAAAAACTCGACGAGCGAACGACGGAGCTTTCTCGTGAAAAATCGCACATTGAAACGATCATCGACAATCTTGCCGATGGACTCATCGAATATTCCAGGGCGGGAAGAATCCTTCGCATGAACCGTGCTGCGGAGCGCATATTAGGTATTTCTGAAAACGACGTTATTGGCACCCTGGCGACGCCGCGGCGCAGAAAGGACGGCACGCGGCATCCACTAGCCTATATTCTCTTCGGCGACATACAGTCCGACATAAAAACACCGAAGCAAATGCTTTCAGAAATTCGAGCATTCGACATCACCTACCCCATAACGAGGAGCATACAGGCAGCCACAGTGACTCTTCCCAGGAGTGCAGCGAGCGAAGGAAGCTTTGTGTGCATTCTCCATGATGTAACTCGAGAGAAACTCATAGACCAAAATAAGAGCAGCTTCATCACTATTGCCGCACACCAAATGCGCACCCCGCTTTCAGCAACTAAGTGGGCGCTTTCACTTCTCCTTGAAGATTATGCACCACAGATTGGTAGAAATAAAAAAGTAAAGGAGCTCATTGGAACAGCCTTTGAGACAAACGAGAACATGATCAACCTCGCGAACGACCTCCTTCTTGCTTCTCGCATAGAAGATGGACGATACGGATGCGTGTTTGCTAAAGCAGATATCTGCAAAGTTATATCCGAGATCAGCCAAGAATACTCTCCGATCATGGCCGAGAAATCGCTTTCCTTTACCAGCACGTGTCCACAAGGTCTCAAGCCCTTTCTCTTCGATGCTTCGAGAATTTCAATCGCCATTCACAGCCTTATTGATAATGCGATTAACTATACAAAAGGTGGTGGCTCAGTAGCACTGGGCGTGGCTCAGGAAACAGATCATCTTCTTATTACCGTAACTGATACAGGAATCGGTATCCCGAAAACTAGTATGGATAAGATTTTTGCAAAATTCTACCGTGCAGAGAACGCGATTCGCACATTCCCTAATGGATCCGGGATGGGACTCTATATCACGAAGAGCATTGTAACTCAGCATCAAGGAACAGTTTCCGCTGCTCCCAATAAGCCCGCGGGAACATCATTTGTCATTCGCATTCCTCTTCACCCAGAAATAGCACGATAGTCTCACGCAGGGCGCTTCTCAGCCTTTCGCATATCTTTTGAAAAACCACTTACCTGCTTCAATAGTGGCGGTGTTAAGGATACCTAGAGCGACTACCCCAAGCAACCATGGTAGAGGTAATGCAACAGTATCAAAAAGATCTTGCAGTAACGGTATGTAGATCGCTGCTGTCATTAATACAAGCCCAATCCCAATGCCAGTTGTAAGATAGGCATTGGAATAAAACCGATACGAAAATATACTTTTCTCCAATCTCCGCACAGAAAAGGACGCCACAAGAGTATAGGTTCCAAATGCGCCAAATATGAAGGTTCGAACCAGGTCCTCGGGATACCCCACCTTGAGGAGGGCGACGTATAGGGCAAAAAGAAGGACGCTCGTAGAAACGCCAATAATGAGAATCAAAAATTTCATCAACGGGTCAAAAAGCATCACCCTACCACCATGAAGTCTATGAGAAAGAGCATCCTCATCCTTCTCAAAGGCAAACGCGATCGCTGGAAAACTGTCGGCAAAAAAATTTACCCAAAGTATCTGGAGAGCATTCAGCGGCAGAGGGATCGCAAGAAGAAGAGATCCTCCTATCAGAATAAGTTCGTCCGTTATGTTCGAAAAAAGATACACCAGTACCTTTTTGATGTTTTTCAGAATCTGGCGCCCTTCTTCTATGGCCGCAACAATTGTTTCAAAGTTGTCATCAAGTAGAACGAGGTCCGCCACGCTCTGTGCTACTTCGGTGCCCGAACCCATGGCGATGCCAATGTCAGCTTGCTTGATACTCGGAGCGTCGTTTACACCGTCACCCGTCATGGCAACAACTTCACCCGCCTCCTGAAAGAGCTTCACGATCCGAAGCTTATCGAACGGTGTAACGCGAGAAATCACCGAAAGAAATGGAAGCCGAGCCCTGAGAGCGCTCTCTGACAGTGTCCTCATCTCAGATGCATCAAGAACCGATCTCTCGGAAACATGAAGCCCGATCTCTTCGGCTATGGCCATAGCGGTACCCTTATGGTCCCCGGTCATAATTATCGTCTTAATACCCGCATCTCTTACCTGATCCACAACTCGCTTGATTCCAGGACGTACCGGATCCCGAAACGTAATGAGTCCGTCAAATAAAAGATGTGAAACGATTGCACCCTGGGAAAAAGAAAAGTCCGTTGGATCTGCAATCCCCTTACTTCCCAACCCCAGAACTCTTTGGCCGGATGATGCCAGAGCGTCAACTCGACGCAGAAGCTCTTTTTTCTCTTCCACACCTAAGGACGAATGACTGATGAGAATATCTGGCGCACCGAGGAAAACAATACTGTGCTTGCCGTGTTCCTTTATAAGCGCGGCGGAATACTTTTTCGCAGGATCAAAGGGTAAAACCTGAAGCACATGTCGCTTATCAATAATCTCGGAGAGCGGAACACCCTTCTCCGCAGCACAACGAACCAATGCCTTCTCCATAATCCTCCCACTCATCCGCCATGATTCCGGATCTTCCTCAGGATTTTCTATCAGCACGTGTACGTTGGCAAGCGCGCGAGCAAGAAGCTTTTTGTCGTCCTCTGCAATAGAAATGATCTCTCCGAACTCCATCTTGGCCTGCGTCAGTGTTCCTGTTTTATCTGTGAGGATAACGGTCGTACCACCCAGAGTTTCTGCAGCAAGTAACTTGCGAACGACCCCTCTTCGCTTTGCCATCCTCTCAACCCCGACTGCCAAAATTACCGTCAGAGAAATAGGTAAGCCTTCTGGAATCGCAGAAACTGCAATAGCAACAGAAGTCAGAAACATTTCTAGAATGGAGTATCCAGAAAAGATCCCGATAGCAAATATCAGAAGGGTGAGGATGCCCAGCAGAATACTTGATCGAAGACTGAATTTTCTGATAGCTGATTGGAGTGGCGTCTCCTCCCTTTCGGACTGCGCGACGAGAGATGCGATCTTTCCAAATTCAGTTTCTGTGCCTGTCCGGCACACCATCGCGGTACACACGCCCTGTGTCACCAGCGTCCCGGCGAAAAGCATCGATGTCTGATCCGACAGAGCAGCTGATTCCGGTGAGGGATCAGGGGACTTTGATACCGGCAAGGACTCGCCAGTAAGGATCGCCTCGTCCACTTGAAAATCGTTCAGAAAGATCACCCGAGCATCCGCGGGTACACGATCCCCCTGTGCTAGACGAATGACGTCTCCAGGCACAAGCTCCCGGGCATCAATTTCCTTCTCTGCACCTCCACGAATAACCTTCGTTCTTTCACGAAGATAGGTCTTAAGCTCAGAAAGCGCTCTGTCTGCCTTACTCTCTTGGTAGTACCCGAGGACTGAATTAACGACGACCGCGATCAGAATAAAAGCGGCATCTCTATAGTGCGCAATAGCAAGGGTAATCAACCCAGCGGCCAGAAGAATTATGATGAGCGGGCTTTGGAGCTGTCTCAAAAATATCCGAATATGACTCGCGGCATGAGAAGAATGGATGGCATTTGGACCAAAAATCTCTAGTCTCTGGAGAGCCTCTTCTTGGGAAAGGCCTGCTTCAAGATCGGTCTTAAGTGTACGTGCAGTTTCTTCCGTGGAGTAATGCCAGAATACTTTTTTGCTTTGAACCATAATTATCGCTGCCAGATCTTCTTCACCCAGGTCCATCCATATTTAGCAATAAGAAGCAACACGACCGCATACAACGCCACCTGAGCAAGAAATACAAGAAAAAGTGCAAGATTTATCGTACTGTTCTGAAGAATCTCATTCAGCGTTTGGACAAACTCTCGAATAGCTGCATTCCATGAATCCGCAAGCTGTTCTCCATCTACGTACCTATTCTCGGACACAGAAACGTTGAAGTA
>CAYJBK010000001.1:0-27769 GCA_964368365.1 uncultured Candidatus Saccharibacteria bacterium | reverse complement strand
TCATGTATGGCAAGCGCGGTCTCTGGACCAACACCCCTTGCAAACTCCAGCGCCATACTGTGCGTCATCCACGGGGCATAAATCGGAAACGCAAGCACTGTGGGCTTGAGTCCATACATAGATTCGTTAAAAGAATCCCCCGGGTGAAGAAATACGCCGTCTACTAAATACGCGGTATTTTCGGGAATAGGATAGAGCAATGTCTTTTCGTGCGCAGCGGGAATTGCGCGAACAGTATATGGCCCAATCTTCTTCTCGCCAGAATGAAAAACTTCCACGGGAAGACCTATCTCCGTGAGCAGCCCTCCAGTCATAGGATTTGAAAAGATCTGCACTCCGGGATTATTGCCCACGATAGTTTTCAACGCCGCAGGATCATAGTGATCCTGATGATTGTGCGTAATAAAAACCGCACTGATATTTGTAAAGTTTTCCGGCTTTACCGTCCCATCCATAAATGAATATGTCCCCGGATCAAAAAGCAATTTTGTTCCTTGTTTTTCAAGCAAAATACACGAGTGGAGATACTTAGAGATTTTCATGGTCATATTTTAGCATATAGCCACATTTGACATACTCTATACAATGTCTTATATTATCCCGGCCGGCGTACTACCACCCCCGAGTATGCCACTGACCGAAAGGATCGGATCGAATGAGCGAACGAACTCAGCAAGACCACCAGATCGACGTCCAGGTAACTGTGATCGAGATCCAAGTGGCGCTGCTGAAGATGAGGCTGGCCGGGCTGGACAAGCACCTCTCCCACGCGGAGGTGGCGACGGAAATCCAGCAGCTCGAACACCACAAGGCTCAGCTGCGCGCCATCCAGAAGAACTCGGAGGCCCTGGACGCCTTGCCGGCGCTCGGGGTCACCCAGAGGGAAAAGGACCAGCTTCAGGCCCTCAGCTACAAGCTTGAACGGGAGATCCAGATGCTCCCGGTCTCGCCCAAGGGACCCGAAGCCCCGTGCGACGCCCCAACGACTGGCCTCGGCATCGTCATCGAGATGCCCCCAGCCGAAACCGCCTGGACGAGCCCCTGCTCGACGGCGAAACCGACGAGGAAGGTGGCGGCCCTCGCTCCCCCGTCGGCAGACGAAGATGGCGAAGAAGGCCCGCTCACGCCGGAAGCGCCCATGAACGATGAGGCCGTGCGGAGGTTCTACTCGCACGACTCGACCGCCATGGGACGTCTCCTCCGGGATGAGCACCAGGCGATGATCGACGAAGATCCGATCGACGCCAACTAGTACACAGCCGAGGCATTCGCCCCGGCACCCGGAGCGCAAAGCGCTCCACACGAAGTCCATGAACGCACCCGCGGGCATGGACTTCTTCTTTTTTTGAGCGGAACGAAGCTTAGCTTCAAAACAGAAATCAATTTGTATGGTATTATATTTTCATGGCGCGCATAATAGAATTTGAAAAAGGAGAGTTTTATCATATCTACAACAGGGGTGTAGATAAGCGGACTATTTTTGAAGACGAAGCAGATCGATGGTGGTTCATGCACCTCCTCTACCACTGCAATACCAGCACTCCCCTTTTGCGGGAAATGATTGACCTTGCAACAGATCTGGCTTTGCCCAAAAAAGATAGCTACGCAGAAATCGCCGCCTATTGCTTGATGCCTAATCATTTTCATTTACTTCTCCGCGAACCAAGTGGAACTGGAATTACGTCTTTTATGCACAAACTTGGAACTGCATATACAAAATATTTTAATATGAAATACGACCGCACAGGAAGCTTACTCGAAGGCACATTCAAGGCAAAATACATCGACACAGATGAATACCTAAAACATACCTTCGGATACATAGCACTTAACCCAGCAAAATTGGCAGACTCCCTTTGGAAAGAGAGGCGGGGTGGCAGTCAGGAAACATTGGCCTTTGTAAAAGAATATCCGTTTTCCAGCACCAAAGAATATTTAGGAAGCCGTAAAAAATATGCACCAATCATAAAGCCGGAGTGTCTTCCCTTCGAGAACAGAGATACGCGCATGGACAACCTTCTTTCATGGTGGCTTGAGTATCGGGAACCAATAAAACATTAGACCACATCTTTCTCGAACTGTTTTGAAGCTAAGCTTCCTGCTCATTGCTAATTGGTAATAACTGAGTAGTATTGTCAGCGGAAAACCACAAGTGAAAGGACTGCTTGATGAACGGAACAGTAGTCGCAATCTGTATCTGCCCAGTACGAGAAGGTCAGATGCGCCAAGTATCGGAAGTCGAAGCAATCGCGGGTCAAGGACTCAAGGGTGATCGTTACGCGACCGGCGAAGGGAGCTTTAATCGAGGAAAGCAAGGCAACCGCCAAGTAACTCTCATCAATGGACTCTTCTTCGAAGGAAGTGGGTTTGAGTACGTCGATAGCAGACGCAACATCGTCACGATGGACGTCGAACTCATGTGGCTCATCGGCCGCGAGTTCGACATCGGCACGGCGCGCTTCCGAGGCGTGAAGTACTGCGATCCGTGTCTAAAACCCAGTACGCTCTCGGGCAAGAAGCAGAGCTTCAAGGAAGCGTTCTTCGACCGAGGAGGACTCGTCGCTGAAGTCATCCGGAGCGGCCTGATCAAACCTGGAGATTCTGTAATTCCTCCGCCCAAGGGTTACTAGGAACGAGACTGGGCAAATAGTCGTATCGGGCATAGGCCTGGTGCGACTATTTAATTTTATCTATATCTCAGACCCTATCGCACGACCATCTTCTAAATAAGAAAATATCGGCGTAAACCTCACAGTTTTGCTCGTCTGATAAAATTGCAAAGTTTGTAAACTTATCAGACAAGCCGATTTTATTTAATTTTCAAATTTCCTACTCACAAGCATCCCAACACAATTTTATATAGCAAGTAATCTGCTAGCTATATTCAATGTTGCTCATATATCTAAAATCTTCCGGTTTAACTTCTAATGTAGCGATGGGTTTTACAGGAACATCAGATGTCCATTCTCCGCTTGGCTCTCCACTATCATCTTGCTCTGGATGAAATTGGCTTTTATCAAAAATATAAATTACCCCGTTTGTCCACGGATCGGTTTCTTTAGCGCTCGTTGGAATTTTAAATTTATATTTTGATTCTCCTGTGTCGTTATTAATTTCGACACCACTTTCTATGTTGCCCTGAAGTTTTTTTCTGTCTTGGATTGCATAGAAAATCGGAAGAACTGGATCGGTCACACCATAGACAGCGTTTTTGTTTCCGGATTTCTTAGCAGCGTCATTAGCTTGCCTTGGTTCTAAAACTTCTAAACTTGGACGTGCCGAGCCGTGCAATAAAACATTTTTATTTTCTGTGAGGAATTTAAGAAATTCCTCTTTTGGATATGAGAGGTTATATTCAATGGTTGGAATATCCTCTTTTTTATTCTGCAAAGCAGTTTCAAAAAGAGTCTCAAAATCTCTTTGCTTGTCCCGTTCTTGATTTGGAAGCTGGTCGAGGCTCATACTAAAATTTATAATGGCATAATTTTCCTAGATCCTAAACTCGATCACGTCGCCATCCTTTACGATGTATTCCTTGCCCTCGGTTCGAAGGAGTCCTTTCTCTCGCGCGGCGGCATAGGAGCCTGCCGTGAGTAAATCTTTCCAGAAGATGATTTCCGCGCGGATAAACTTTTCTTCAAAATCTCCGTGAATCGCTTTCCCTGCTTGCGGTGCAGTTGAACCTCGCTTCACCGTCCATGCGCGTGTCTCATCTTCCCCAGTTGTAAAGTATGTAATAAGTCCCAAAAGTTCGTACCCTTTCACAATGAGCGCGTTCACACCCACCTCGTCTGCGCCAAGCTCTTTTCTAAATTCCACCCTTTCTGCCACATCCATTGTGGCAAGCTCCGCTTCAGTACGGACATCAAACGACACCCACAGATCTCCCGGGGCAATCCAGGCAGGAGTTTCTACGGCTGCGCCTTTCGTATTCAGCACATACATCATCGGCTTTATGGTAAGCAAATGAAGTGCCTTCACTACAAGCACCTCCTTTTCATCGAAGCCAAGGGTACGCGCCAGCTTTTCTTCTTCGAGTCCCTTCTCTAACTTCGTGAGGACTTCCATTTCGAATACGGCTTCCTTCTTCCCGGCCCTAAGCTCCTTTCCGATAGAAACTATCCGTTTCTTTACCGTTTCAAGATCGGCAAGAATCAGCTCGAGGTTGATCACTTCCGCATCATGTTTTGGATCCGGCTTTCCATGAACATGAATAATATTCGAGTCCTCAAAAACGCGGACCACGTGCGCAATAGCATCCACTTCGCGGATATGCGAGAGAAATTTATTCCCCAACCCTTCGCCCGTTGCCGCACCCGCCACAAGTCCTGCAATATCCACAAATTCGACGACGGCGGGAATCGTTTTTGCCGACTTTGAAAAAACAGAGAGGAGTCCAATGCGCTCGTCTGGTACAGGAACAATACCGACCGAAGGGTCAATCGTACAGAAGGGATAATTTTCCGCAGGAACCGACTTATTCGTCAAAGCATTAAAGAGCGTGGACTTCCCCACGTTCGGCAGACCGACGATACCAATAGATAAAGACATGCGGCTATACTACCGCGTTCTGGGGTGTTTTGCCAGCGAAGAAATCTATGATGTTTTGGGCAGCAATCCGTGCCATTTCGTTCCGCACACTCTCTCGCGCAGACGCGATGTGAGGCGTCAGCACTACGTTTTCTAGCTCCGTGAGCCCCGGCGTGAGACGCGGCTCAAACTCAAACACGTCGAGCGCTGCGCCGCGTATCTTTTTATCTTGAAGCGCCTTGACGAGCATAGCTTCATCGACCACAGGACCGCGAGAGGTATTCACAAGAAATGCGCTCGGCTTCAT
Organism: uncultured Candidatus Saccharibacteria bacterium; assembly: GCA_964368365.1. Lineage (GTDB taxonomy): Bacteria > Patescibacteriota > Minisyncoccia > Phycocordibacterales > JBBUBG01 > CAYJBK01. The sequence continues at coordinate 22,932 of CAYJBK010000001.1, read as the reverse complement.
GAGCCGTAGACGCTCCTCGTTTATTAAGTGACGAGTCGAATCCAGAAGCGGAACATGGAGACTTACAATATCAGCTTCCCGGAGCAACTCCTCGAGTGTTTCCCGCCGACGCGCACCGCACCGCTCCTCAAGGCGAGTGTTTGGAGTAACGTCATAGTAAACGACCTGGGCGCCGAAACCGAGATGCATCATCTCGGCCACGCGCGAACCAATGTTCCCCACACCAACAAGACCAATCAGTTTCCCCCCAACATCAGTTCCCACCAGCCGCGTCGGAGACCATCCAGAATACTTGCCCGCACGAACATATGAATCTCCTTCAACAAGCCGCGTTGTGAGAGCAAATACCAGCGCAATGGTGTGTTCCGCAACAGCATCAGACGAAATACCGGGCGTGTTTGTCACCACAATCCCGCGCCTCTTTGACTCCACACAATCGATGTTGTCGTACCCTGCAGCATAGTTTGCAAAAATGGTAACGCTCGGCGCGGCATCGAATATATTCTTATCAATCCGGTCTGTAAGAAGACACAAAACACCATCGTAGGAAGTCTTCCCCAGTGCCGCAATAAGCTCCTTTTCGGTAGGAGGGGCATCTCCTTCGCGAATATCCACTTCAAACCCCGCCTCTCTTAACATAGTGATTCCGACATCAGGAATCCGACGTGTTACAAAAATCTTTTTTGCCATTCTTTCTTGTTGTGGACTATGCGTTTACTTGAGACTCGACAGTCCGAACTTCTTTTGTAATCATATGCCCTTCGGAATCAAGATCGTAGATCACAATACTTCCGAAAAGCATCTCAATGTCACGAACCTTTTCCTCAGGAATTTTCTCAATATATTTTATAAGTGCCCGAATCGTGTTGCCGTGCGACACAATCAGAACGTTCTTGCCGCTCCGTATGAGCGGGAGCACTTTTTCAAGGAAATATGGCACTGCCCGCTCATATACCTGTCTCAACGTTTCGCCGTGCGGCACGGGGTAATCCCACTCACGACGAATCTTCTCAAACTCCTCCGGCCCCACCATCTTTTCCATCTCCCACTTATTCTTGCCAGTGAAGTCTCCGTAATCTCGCTCATTCAATGCTGCACTGTGCTCAGTTGGCAGTACTGCATCCGCCATACAGACATTCACCATAGAAGAAAGGGTCTCGATCGATCGCACTTGCATAGAGGCAAACGCGTAGTCAAAACAAATATCTTTCACGAGTCGCCCCATTTCCTCAGACTTCTCAAAGCCGTAGGGCGTGAGATGCACGTCGCGACTCCCCGTCCAAAGACCGAGCTTATTCCACTCGGATTCATGATGGCGAACGACGATAAGTTTTCCCAACGCTATTTTATTTTCTTCCACAGCCATACCCCAAGAAGAATGAGGTCAACCAAAATCACAAGCCATGTAAGAAACCCGAGAATCGATGCGCCGCCCATCATGCCTCCATAGCCATCTCCATAATATCCCATCATATAGTTATAATTATGCTGCTAACACGCATCCTTAGTATACACGGAGCGTCTCCGCTCATCATCTACCGCCCGTACCACGCAGTGTACCATTCGCGCATTGCCTCAATCTCGCGTGTTTGTGCTTCGATAATGTTTTTTGCAAGCTGTATCATTTCAGGTCGCGTAGTAGTGCGAAGAAGCATGTTTGCCATCATGACCGCCATCTGATGATGCGGGATCATCTCTTCAATAAATGTGGCATCGAAATCAGTGGCACGAGAAAGCCGCGAAAGGTCCGTTTGATTTCCCATCATACCCATGTGCATACCTCCCACCCCCATACCAGAAAGATGCTCAGGAACAGCTGCCCCAAACCATGCCGTATACCATTCCTCCATCTGTGCTATCTCCTCCGACTGTGTGCGCTTAATATCTTCTGCAAGCTGAAGGATCTCGGGGCGCTTGGACTTAACTGTTGCCTCTTTAGCCATCGTAATTGCATCTTCATGATGAGGAATCATCTGTTCGATAAAGTGAGCATCGATCCCGCTTCTATTTTGTGAATAGTTGCCCATCATCCCCCCAGCCGGAGAAAAGTAAAGCATGCTCAGCAAAAGTCCTAGGAGAACACCGCCCACACCCCACACTATTTTTTGATTTTTCATATATTTTTTTCCAATTATATTTTCTGATTTCGAAGCAGTACTGCGTTAAATGCCACGATCACTGTCGAGAGAGACATAAAGACCGCAGCCACCGCGGGCTCAAGCACAATGCCACGCGACGCAAGCGCGCCCGCGGCAACCGGCAGCGCAATCACATTGTAGGCCGTCGCCCAGAAAAGATTCTGCATCATCTTCCGGTAGGTGAGCCGAGAAAGAGTCACTATCTTCGGGATATCGCGCGGATCGTTTTTCACCAGAATAATTCCGGCGGATTCTATTGCCACATTAGTTCCGGCGCCAATTGCAATACCGAGATCTGCCTGGGTAAGCGCAGGAGCATCGTTTACCCCATCGCCCACCATTGCTACCTTCTGTCCTTGTGATTGCAAAAGTCGCACCTTCTCCGACTTCTCATGTGGCAACACTTTCGCAAAGTAGCTATCAAGCCCGATCTCGCCCGCAACCCACTTCGCCACATCTTCCGAATCTCCTGTTACCATCGCGCTCTTGATACCCATCTTCTTGAGTGTGGCCACGGCTTCGCGAGACTCGTCGCGAATCACGTCCGCAAGTGCAATACTTCCAACCAAGCTCTTTTCCGAAAGCACATGAACAACCGTCTTGCCCTGACCTGAGAATTGAGCAACGGTATCGGCATAATTCGAAGAAAGCACGACTCCATACTCAGCAAGAACGCGGTCATTCCCCACCACAACTTCTCTCGTGCCGAGAATTGCCTTTGCGCCACCGCTCGTGATGCGCATAAAATCTGATACAGACGCAAGCGCGAGTTCACGCTTACGAGCCTCGCCTACCATCGCTTTTGCAAGCGGATGTTCTGATTGACTGTTGACCGAAGCCGCGAGCGTAAGCACTTCATCTTCAGTACTCCCCTCCACTGCAATAATCGCATCCACACCGAACTCCCCTTTTGTAAGCGTGCCCGTCTTGTCGAAGAGGACAATATCGATGCTCCGAGCTGCTTCAAGCGCAAGTCTTTGCCGAATCAATAATCCATTTCGCGCAGCCTTAGTCGTTGAGATTGAAGCAACAAGCGGAATAGCGAGGCCCAAGGCATGCGGGCAGGTAATAACGAGTACCGCTACGAGTCGCTCCACCGCAAACACAACGTCTTTCCCCGCAAAGAGCCAGAGGCCAAAGGTGAGTGCTCCAGCACCCACGGCAAGAACTGTAAGGTAGAGCGCCGCGCGATCCGAGAGCATCTGGAGGCGCGACTTTGATGCTTGTGCATCAGCAACAAGACGCATCACGCCCGCAAGAAACGTATGCTCGCCAATCTGCGTAACAGAAACCTTCAGTGCGCCATCTCCATTGATCGCTCCCGCAATCACAGAATCGCCTTTCTTTTTTGATACAGGCTTGGACTCTCCCGTGATGATCGCTTCATTCAATTCCGAGTTTCCTTCGATAATCAGTCCATCCGCGGGAATTTTTCCTCCTGGCTTTATGATCATCATGTCTCCAACCACAAGCTCACCCAGTGGAACTATTTTTGTACTTTCCCCTCGAATCACTTCCGCCACGTCGGGTAACAGTTTTGCCAACTCTTTGAGAGCTCCTTGCGCTCCGCTCACCGCTCGCATTTCGATCCAGTGACCTAAGAGCATCACTGCGATTAAAGTCGAAAGCTCCCAGAAAAGGGTATGCTCTCGCCCTGTTGCAACAGCAAAGACACTGAACGAGTACGCCGAAGTAATCGCGAGCGCAATGAGCGTCATCATCCCAGGCAAGTGCGCTTTGAGTTCTCGCCGCGCACTTCCGAGAAACACCGCTCCACCATAGAAGTACACAATCGAACCGAGCGCCAGCATCACCCACTCCCATCCAAGAAACCGTGGCGCGCTCCATCCCAGCACTTTCTCGGGAAGCTCCGAATAGGCAATAAGCGGAATAGTTAAGAGAAGCACCACCCAAAACTTTTGGATGAAGGCAGGCGCCGAATGCCCTTCATGCTTGTCGTGATTTGACTCGTGCGAAGTTGGAATAAGATTCATCCCACACTCCGAACAGATCCCCGGCCGATCGCTCTGGATTTCTGGATGCATAGGACACGAATAGGTGTCTCCTTTATTCATACCGTAATTCTATCCTATCGCCATCCCGCATCATATAGTTCTCATATTCCGTGTTTTCTTCCCCGTTCACGGTCATCTTCATGTTCGAACCAAACGAGCGAATATCACGTTGCCAACTCTTGAAGAATTCTCCAAGCAGAATATCCTCCCGACGCACCGTGCCACTGAGCTCCAGATGAATCTTCGGAAGATCGTCATGGGTATGCACTGGCTGATGAATCGCACCCAAACCAATATTTTCTGGAATCTCTTGCTTAACCCCTTTTACATACATCTCGAGCGTAGGGTGCCAATGAAGACCGTTACGAGAAATAACATTGGGATCGCCCTGACTCCGAGCATCTTGCCACCAGATACCGGCCAGAATGAGAACGGATACAAGCACAATAGAAAGAGTAAAAGTTTTCATACCAAAAACGCGCTAAGCTGAATAATTGAGCGGAGTCAAGCTCGCGCTAAAAAGGTTTTGGGTTGAGAATTCCGTCTGAAAAGGCCTGCGCGAGTGGCGTTCTCTCTCCAAGAGCAAACGCTGGTCGAAATCGCCAACTCCAGAGTCGAGCAAGAGTAATTTCTAAAATATCAACGGAGCGAAAAAAGGTTCCAAAAAGAACTACAAACGTAAAGGCCAGCAAAATGAGACTCGTTGAAAGAGCAGAGACACCAACACGCAGGAAAGAGTGCCAGGCGTCAATATGTGCAAATGCATCCATCTGACACACCGCTATCATGCGAGGCATAAAGGGACACGCGTGATGCGAGCCCAGCGCTCCCATAGAGAGAAGACTTATCGTGCTTGCAAAAATAAAAGCAACAAGAGCGAGAGAGAGGAGAAAGGGGGAAATGGCTTGTCCTACTCTGATCATACCCGCATGATACTCCTCTTCCCCCAAATGTCCACTCTCCGCGGGCGGGCGAGTGCAACACCTTTACACAATTTTTTGCCATGATATCCTCATCCCGGGGGAGACCGATCTTGGCTGGTATGGCAAGATTCCAATTCAGACAGGAGAGCGAGAATGGACTTCTTGAGCAAGGTCCCACAGGACCTGGTAGTGTGGGCATTCATCATCGCCGTAATGACGCCGCTGACGACTCTCGTTGCGATCGGGCTTCGGGAACCGCTGAAGAACAAGGATCACGCGGGGCAGAACCAGAAGTAAACCGACACGTCTCGCCGATCACCACCCCGGAGCCACCTGCTCCGGGGTTCGTTTTTCTACTGCGGCATCACATTCTGAAGATCAGTCTTGTATTTCGTCATAACTTCCATCATAGCTGACATCTGGTCTTGCCCGCCCTTCACCTTTGCCTGAACTTCCTCGGCAATTTTCTGAAAAAGCTGCGGGTTTTCTGAAATAAGTTTTACCAATTTCTCCTGCTCGGCTTCGGATACATTCTTGAGCTGAGATTTGATCATTTTTCGCAATAAAAATTCTTTAAGCATTTTCGAAGATTACCATAATTAAAAACACCGCGCCATATTGGCGCGGTGTTTTTAGTGTGTTTGTTTAGACGAGAAAGGAAACGAGCAGTAATGCTACTATATTCGCCACCTTGATCATTGGGTTTATAGCAGGACCTGCTGTGTCTTTATACGGGTCCCCCACTGTGTCACCCGTAACCGCAGCCTGGTGTGCAGGAGACTTCTTGCCACCGTGATGTCCTTCCTCAATATATTTCTTTGCGTTATCCCACGCGGCGCCGCCCGAGGTCATGGAAATTGCGAGAAAAATACCAGTCACAATGAGGCCCACAAGGAGACCGCCGAGGGCTTCCGCACCAAGGTAGCGACCAACCAAAACGGGAACTACGATAGGAATAAGTGCCGGCACTACCATCTGACGGATAGCAGCTTTGGTCACGATGTCCACAGCCCGTGCGTAGTCAGGCTTTGCTGTGCCCTCCATAATGCCCTTGATCTCACGGAACTGTCGGCGAACTTCGTCGACAACAGCGCCCGCAGTCTTCCCCACCGCCTTCATCGCGATCGCAGCAAAAAGATACGACATCACACCACCAATAAAGAGGCCAACAAGCACGTTTACATTTGAGAGAGAGAAAGTAAAATCAGAGCCGGTGTTCACTGCCGCGAGTTCCTGTGTGTAGGAAGAGAAGAGAACGATTGCCGCAAGTCCTGCTGAACCGATAGCATACCCCTTCGTCACGGCTTTCGTGGTATTACCGACAGCATCAAGAGGATCGGTCACTGCGCGCACGCTCGCTGGAAGCCCGGCCATCTCAGCGATACCACCAGCGTTGTCGGTAATTGGGCCGAAGGCATCGATTGCGATCACAATAGCAGTGAGCGAAAGCATTGAGAGGGTCGCAAGCGCAACGCCATAAATACCCGCCCAGCTAAATGCCATAAGAATTCCAAGACAGATCGCGAGCACTGGCCACACCGTTGACCGCATAGATACTGCGAGACCCGCAATAATGTTTGTGCCGTGTCCCGTGGTTGAGGCCCATGCAATATCTCGCACTGGCTTGAACTTCTTCGAGGTGTAGTAATCAGTGAGAGCGAAAATAGCACCAGTAACACAGAGACCCACAAGAAGCGAGCCGAAAATATTCCATGGAGCGAGCGCGACGCCATTGAGCGTGAGTCCTTCAACGAGGTAGGTTACGCGCACAGTGAAGTAGTAGAAAGCGAGTGCGGAGATAACCCCCGTGATAATGAGACCCTTGTAGAGTGATCCCATGATGCTGCCGCCCGGTGAAAGCTTTACGAATGCGGAACCAATGATGGAAGCGAGAAGTGCGAGTCCTGCGATGAGGAGCGGAAATTCTCCCACGTATGCATTTCCTGGGAAAAGAAGCTGCCCAAGGAGAATCACGGAGAGACCGGACACAAGGTATGTCTCAAAGAGGTCTGCCGCCATCCCAGCAGTATCACCCACGTTATCACCCACGTTATCTGCAATAACCGCAGGGTTTCGGGGGTCGTCTTCTGGAATGCCGGCCTCAACCTTTCCAACAAGATCCGCGCCCACGTCGGCAGCCTTGGTAAAAATACCACCACCAAGGCGCGCAAACACCGATATCAGGGAACCACCAAAACCGAGACCGATAAGAGCACCTGCATCGCCTGTTGCCCGGTAGAAAAGCGTGAGAAGAAGAAGCGCCAAACCTGCGACGAAAAATCCCGTGACCGAGCCTCCACGGAATGCGAGATCGAACGCCTTTGAGATGCCACCCTTTGCAGCCTCTGCCACGCGCACATTCGCGCGAACTGCAACAAACATACCGATGTAGCCAGCCAAAGCAGATGCAAATGCGCCAGCAACGAAGCCGAAAGCCGTGATGCGATCAATATACACGAGAAGAAGAATTGCAATAACAATCCCGACGCCAAAAACAACTTTATTCTGTCGTCTGAGGTATGCTCCTGCGCCCTGCTGGATAGCGGACGCAATATCGCGCATCTTCTGATCACCCTGTGGTTCACGAAGAACCCCAAGGATAAGGTACGCCCCGTACAGAAGCGCCACACATGACGCCAGAAGGGCAAAAGGCAATGTAGACATAACCGTGTTTACGAAATTAGTTAATTGTGGCTTATTCTACTGATTTATGGCCTTTTTGCAACGTTAGCAGAATTGTAGTCTTTAGAAACACATGGTAGCGTGATTATATGAAAATCGTTCTTGTAACCGTCGGGAAGGCCCATGACCCAGCGATCAAAGACGCCATTAATGATTTCACCGCGCGCATCAAACATGTATTTCCTATAGAATGGGCGTACGTACCGACTGACTCACGGGAAAAAGAGTCGGCCCGGATCGTGAAGCTTTTTAAACCAGACGATTTTGTCGTACTTCTCGACGAAAAAGGAAAGGAGTGGAGCTCTCCCGAATTGGGAGACTTTCTCCAGACACGAATGAACGAAGGAACAAAGCGGATCGTTTTTGTCATTGGCGGGGCATACGGAGTAGACCACTCAGTACTAGCAAGAGCACACAGAATATGGTCACTCTCGAAATTAATCTTCCCTCATCAGATCGTACGACTGATTCTGGCAGAACAGATCTATCGCGGGCTCAGCATAATCCGCGGAGAAAAATACCACCACGCGTAAAAGAAAACACCCAGCTCGCTTGAGCTGGGTGTTTTCTAAAGTCTTCTTCTTAGAGATCTATATCCACCTTGATACTGCCATCGGTCTTTGTTCCAGCACCCTCAGTCTTTACCCCTGCATCTGTTTTGATACTTGCGTCATTAGAACGTGTCGCATTCCCATTGGTTTCTCCGCGTGTCTCGACGTTCAGTACCCCGCCGAGATCGATTTTCAGTCGAGCATCACTCGTCAAAACAAGCTTAGCCTCTTGAGCTTTTCGCTCCGCCTGCTTAAAAAGGAGGAATGCTTCGCCGTATGCCTTGGCATCAATCTTTGCTTTACCCTGAACAACAAGATCAGCGGCAGAGACAATACGTGCGTCAGCCGCTGCCCTCGCCTCCGCATTGAACTTCGCACCATTGGCCTCTACGTACTTCCGCACCTCGGCTATTTTATTCTCGGATGCCGTAAGAGCCCCGCGCGCAGCGGACTCAGTCTCTGCGCCAGCGGAAGCGGTAACTTTGGCCTCTGCGCGAGTCCGTGTTTGGGCATTTGCAGAAATTTCTACTCGTACAACACCCAAAACATCTTCAATGTCAGCCCTGAGATCCGTATGCTCTGCTTCAAGCCGGGCGAGGATTGCTTGGTGCGCTCGAAGAGACGCTTCAAACTCTGAACTTACATTCGCAGCCGCAGCAAAATTTCCGTCGGCTTCGAATGCTGCGATCCGTTCTCGTACTCGATCTGCGTGAAGCTTAAAATTTTCCTTAATCTGGGCACGCGCATCGGCACTCAGCGAACCGCTCGCCGCAAGTTCTTCAGCCTCTTCTAGTCTGTTCAAGGCGTGACCGGCCTGGACCGACGCCTTACCCTCTGCGCTAAACGACACGAACGATCGAACACTTTCGTTGACGCTAACCTTAATGGGATAGAGCGTATCGCCTGGCAAGGAACTCTGTGCAGCAAAGGAAGTTCCGCCACCAAGGAGAAGAGCAACGATAAGAATAATATGCATTACGATTGTGGTTAGTATTGCTAATTAGCGTCCAGTATACACCAGAAAGACGGCGCTGACAGTGGTTTCTTACTCACAGAAGCATTTCAACAATTCGGGAATGATTCTCGCGCGTATATCTTACCGTAGATCAATAAATGTATCGAGATAGTGCACGGCGATCCCCCCAAAGTTGCTGGAGCTTTTAAACCGGTTCGCCACTAATTCAAGCTCTCCGAAAGTTCTTTTTTTGAACGACCGAAGAAAGTCACATAGCCCGGCTGGACCTCCCCGGTTTCCTGCGCCACTATCACTCGAGTAACATGTGTCCCACGTGAGGCTTCGGATATCTCTGCATCCGAAAGTGCAATCGTTCCATCTTTCCCGCCCGCAAAATTTCTATACGCCATGATGATTATCCCGTTCCCTAGTTTTCGATCAAGTGTCGCGAGGAGATGCGTGTATGCGTGTGCCGTTTTATTCTTGTATGAAAAACTCGGAGTCCACGCTTGAGAGGAATCGTAAAAATGCGGAATAACTACAACAAAACCGAGATCAGCAGCTCCAATCCGCGCGAGCGTATCGTCCACAAGTCCTATAAAGTTCTTTAATACAGAAGCCTTATTCGACTCGTATGCCGGAAGGAGATATGGTTCAACATCGTATTGAATGTTCCGAAACGTGTTTGTGTGCGTCCTATTGTAGAGCAAAACGAAGTCGACGACTGCAAAGGCTTTTGCGCGATTACTTCCCTCGCCCCAATCCCGCCATCCAGACTCAGCATCAACCGCTATTCCATTCTGACGTGCGAGTCCTATAAAACGACTGAGTGAGTCACTATATGCCATGATCTTTTGATCTCTCTCGGGTCGCGAAGGAAGTTCTAGAAGATCAAGATAGTCGTCGATCGTAATATAGAGTGCGTTAAAGCCAGCGGAGCGCGCCTGATCTATAATCCGCGAACGATCGGCATCGGTGATCTCAGACTGTTTCTCCCACACCCAAGTACCATATTCGGGAACTTTAGGAGCAGTAGCGGCTACATGTCGAGACACGTCAGCACCAGTCTGTGTGTCGCCGAGCGGCGTGTCGATACAACCATCAGCCCCATTGTCCGCCGCTGCACACGCCTCATGCTTCCGCTCTTCATCCACTCCCCCTTCATAGCGACTCGTAATACGTACCGAAAACTCTGCGCCAGATTTAAGCATTCCAATATTCCAATAGTAGTCAGAAGAAGTTGGCTCAGGAGAAGAAGAAACGAATATCTCGGATTCTCCATAATACGCAGAAAGCGATACATTCTGACATGTCACGCGCCCACTGTTCTTGAGAAGTAACGTATAGCTCAGCGGCGCGTTAGTCTCGGAATTACCTGCCGAAGGCACAGAGAGCACCGAAAGCGTGAGAACACACGCATTCGGCAGAACAACTGGCCGCTGCGTAAAGAGGGCGAGCAGCAAACCACCGACGATGACTATGCTCATAAAAATGGTTTTCTTTTCTAATATCATGAGTTCAAAACGCCGTGGCGCTTCCACCGCTGCCACTTAAGGTGTTCGCCGCGCAGAAGCGCCCAAAATGACTTCATGAGCGCATTACATTCCACAACCGTACTGACGTAGAAAAGCAGCCACCCAATAGGTGCCAAAAGATAGAATGAAGGATGTTGCCGCTTTGAGTTATCAAAGAAAATCTGAACAAAAAACATCGAACCGACCACAAAAATACCTGAGATAAATGAAGAGAAATCTTGGACCAAATATGAGTAGACATAGAGGAAGATGAGGAAAAAAGGCTCCAAGAAAAGCTGGAGGTCGCTAAATACAGCGAGCGGAAGAATAATAAAGGAAAGGATCCTGTTGTGGCCCGGCCGACTACTGAAAAAGAGATCATGGAACTCATAAAAAGTTTCAAACCGCCCATGTTTCCAACGCAGCCGCTGCTTCATGAGCCCGGTCATATCGGTGGCGCCCTCGGTATATACGACGGCATTCGCAGCATATACGATCTTAAGTCCTGCAGCTTGAATACGTACAGAGAGATGAATATCTTCTGTAATATTTTCTGTACTGTAGAGTCCTACAATATCGAATACTTCTCGACGAAAAGCGCCCGCAGCTCCACCGATGATATAGATAGTATTGAGAATTGAATCAGCCTTTTTAAAATAAAAGGAGAAAAGGAATTCAAGATACTGAATCACGCCCAGCAACGTATTTGTATTTCCGATCTTTACATTTCCAACTGCCGCCATGACTGTGGGATCACGAAATTCACGAACGAATTCCGCGATTGTATCCGACATCACAACGCAGTCAGCATCTATTGAAACGATGATATCTCCCGAGGAGAGAGTGATTCCACGATTGAGCGCAGCACCTTTACCCGCATTCCTTTGATAGGCATATACGATCGAAATATACTGCTTTTGAGGTGCCCTGAGCGCCTTCTTTTCATATTCTGAGAGGAATGTACTAATGAGCTCGTGAGACATATCTGTTGAACCATCGTTCACGATCACGATCTCAGTATTCCGGTACGTACTCTTGAGAATGGTTTTAACGGTGCTGAGGATATCAACCTCTTCATTCCAAGCTGGAATAATAACAGAAACCTTTGGCTCGTATCGTGCACGGCGCCACGTGCGATACAAAAACTCTTTGTACTCACGAAGAACGTCATACCACGGACTGAGCGTCATATAGAAAAAATACTTTGTGAGAAGCACGGTGGCGAAAAAGATAATCGTCCCGCGAAGCAGTGGAAAATCGAGGCGCGCATGATCTGTGGGATCGGACAAAAAAAGAACAATCCCGACGGTACAGGCGTAGAGCGTCACATACGTCAGCGTCTTTGTGATATGGGAGCGGTTAAATAGCATCTTCATATGTTTGGATATAGAGAATCGCCAGCTTTGCTACAACATTCGAAAGAAGAATAACCAGAAAGAAAAGAGAAACAAGAAAATACGGCGTTACATGAATAAGCTTTTCCCACGCGAGACGCACAAAAAACCCAAAAACAAAACAGGTGCCCACCATCTCAACCACCAAAAAGGTGCGAAAAAAGATGTTTCGTATAAACCTTGTAAACCGCATGATCATACGGTTTTGGAGACGGTACTGAGTTTCAAAGACTTACACCAAGCACAAAAAAGAGCCCGATCCAGGGCTCTTTTTTGGTACCCTCTGGATGAGGGGAGAATACTGTTAATCGAGAAATACAGTAAGCTCGTTTGCTCCGTTCATATGGAGAAAACCCGAAGGGGCCAGGTATTCATGTCGTACGCCGTCCTCCGCTTCCAACCACACCAGCCCATTCTTGGCCAAAACAGAAACGAGCGGCTGATGATGATCAAGTATAGTAATCTCACCGGAAAGCGTCTTGGCATTCAGCTTCTTTGCCTTTCCTTCAAACATCGGACCTCGCAATGTGTATACGCGGGTATGCATAGCTCATTACTCAGTAAGAGTACCCTTCATGTAGAAGAAGTCCTCCGGCTTATCATCATATTTTCCAGCAATGATATCGGAAAAGTCCCGAACCGTCTCTTCGCGGGTCACATACTTGCCATCGCGCCCCGTAAAACCTGCGGCCACGTTAAACGGCTGCGAGAGAAATTTCTGGATCTTTCGCGCACGCCCCACGATCAGCTTATCTTCATCGGAGAGCTCTTCCATACCAAGGATCGCAATAATGTCCTGAAGTTCCTTGTATCGTTGAAGAATCTTCTGAACATCCCGTGCAGCTCCATAGTGCTTCTCACCCACAGTTGCAAGATTTAACGCAGATGAACTCGAAGCAAGCGGGTCGACAGCCGGGTAAATACCGATCTCAGTCAGCGCACGTGAGAGCACGATCGTTGAATCGAGGTGTGCAAATGTCGCCGCCGGTGCGGGGTCTGTGATGTCGTCGGCTGGAACGAAGATGGCCTGCACGGACGTAATCGAACCGTTCGTGGTCGAAGTAATGCGTTCCTGGAGGGCTCCCATTTCTGTCGTGAGCGTCGGCTGATATCCCACCGCAGAGGGAAGACGCCCAAGCAACGTAGATACTTCAGAGCCTGCCTGGGAAAAACGGAAAATGTTGTCGATAAAAAGGAGCATATCTTTCCCCTCTTCGTCACGAAAATATTCTGCCATGGTGAGTGCAGAAAGTGCTACACGGAGACGCGCGCCCGGCACCTCGTTCATTTGACCAAATACAAGTGCCGTCTTGTCGAGGACGCCTGATTCCTTCATCTCATTATAAAGATCGTTTCCTTCGCGAGTGCGCTCTCCCACGCCAGCAAAAATAGAGGCACCGCCAGACTCTTCTGCAACGTTTCGAATAAGTTCCATCAAGAGCACAGTCTTCCCCACACCTGCACCACCGAAAAGCCCCACCTTTCCACCCTTTACGAACGGCGCCAAGAGATCGATGACCTTAATGCCGGTTTCAAAAATCTCTACCTTTGTTGAAAGTTTGTCGAGACTCGGCGCAGCCCGGTGAATAGGCCAACGCTTCTTGAATTCAGTTTTAACACCCGGGGCGGAATCGAGTGGTTCACCGAATACATTAAAAATATTCCCAAGAACCTCCTTGCCCACCGGCACAGAAATGGGAGCGCCCGTATCATGAACCGCAGTGCCTCGCGCGAGACCATCAGTGGAGTTCAAAGCAACGGCACGTACACGGCCTGGCTCCAAATGGCGCGCCACCTCAAAAGTAATCTTCTTGCCGGCGACCTCTGCGGTGAGTGCATGAAAAAGCGCAGGCTCCGAACCTTCCGTAAAAGCGGCGTCGATCACTGGTCCGGTTACCTGGACCACTGTTCCTGTTGTATTTTTTGTGTGTGTTGTTTCCATACTATATATCGCGTGATTAACTGATGGCCGTTTGCGCACTCACGATCTCGATCATTTCTTTTGTTATCCCCGCCTGCCGTACTTTGTTATACGAAAGAGTGAGATCGTCTCCGAGTTCCTTTGAATTTTCGCTGGCATTCTTCATGGCCACCATCCGAGCAGAATGCTCAGATGCATTTGCCTCAAGCACCAAGTGGAGAAGCTGCATATGGAGGAGATGTGGCAAAATCTCAGCTAGCACAAGCTCCGGCGATGGCTCAAAAAGATAGTCCGTAAGCCCCTCGCGGCCGGTCTCACCAAGCATCTGATTGCGAAGCTCAGAATATTTTCCGTGATCGGGAACGATTTCACGGACCGTTTCACGAACCTGGTCGAGATGGAACGGGAGTATCTCTCGCGTAACAGTAAATTGGCTGAGCGTAGTTTTAAAATGGGTCGAGACAACAACAACGCGGTCCCACTTCCCACTCATATACCCGCGAACAATATGATCTCCGAGCGGTGCTATTTCTTCTGGTGTAGCATAGTCACCAAATCCAGTAAACGTCTGTTCGATCGGAATCTGTTTGCGCACCACATACGGGACAAGCTTCTTACCTATCACGATGGCCCGATACGGGGCTGATACGCCCCGGGCAGCCTCGCGAGAAAAAAGTTCATCTACAGCGCGGCCAACCTGCGAATTAAAGGAACCTGCAAGCCCACGGTCAGACGCAATGAGAACGAGCAGTGCCGTCTTAACTTCACGCGGAGTCACGAGAGGCGAAGCCTCTAGAAGATGGGCTGGCGCATATTTGAGTACATCCGCCAAGGCTCGAAGGGCGCCATATGCAAATGGCCGCGACGACAGCGCGGCGCCTTGTGCTCGACGCATTTTAGTAGCCGAGACCACTTCCATGGCCTTGGTAATCTGTCCGATGTTTTTGACGGACGCGAGGCGAGATTTTATGTGCTGTACCGACTCCATACGTGTATTATGCGCTAGCTTCCTTCATGCTCTTAAACGTGTCTATCGCATGCTTCAAGGCCGCCTCCGTTTTCTCCGCAAGCTCACCCGTTGTTGCGAGCGGCTCAACGATATCTGCTTTATGGCGAGACTCCAGATAATCGATAAATCGCTTTTCCCAATCTCGTATTGAGTCCTTTGGAACGTCCACGAGGTAGCCGTTAAGGGCGGCGTAGAGAACAGGAACCGTGTGATAGAACGGAATCGGCGACCCATCGACCTGCTTCAAGAGCTCTGTAAGAAGTTCGCCATTCTTTATTTTAGCGCGCGTATTCTCGTCAAGATCAGAGGCGAACTGCACGAATGCAGCAAGCTCGCGGAACTGCGCAAGCTCGAGACGAAGCTTGCCCGCGACCTTCTTCATCGCCTTTGTCTGGGCTGCAGAACCCACACGAGATACAGAAAGACCCACATTCACTGCAGGACGAACACCCTGATAGAAAAGATTCGACTCAAGATAAATTTGACCATCAGTGATGGAAATGACGTTGGTGGGAATATATGCTGCTACGTCACCAAGCTTCGTCTCAATGATGGGCAGCGCCGTAAGCGAACCGCTTCCATGTGCCACATCTACCTTTGCAGAACGTTCAAGAAGTCGAGAGTGCAGATAGAAAATATCACCCGGATATGCTTCTCGGCCCGGGCTCCGACGAAGAAGAAGACTTAACTCACGGTATGCATCGGCATGCTTCGAAAGATCGTCGTAGACCACGAGCACATCCTTTCCCTTATCCATAAAATATTCGCCGATAGCGCAGCCGGCGAAAGGAGCTAAATATAAGAGCGGTGCAGGCGAGCCTGCGGGTGCACTCACAACCGTCGTGTATTTCATGGCACCCGCTTCAGTCAGCTGGCGCACGATCTGGGCAACTTTCGACTGCTTCTGGCCAATGGCTACATAGATGCAGTAGACCTGCGGGCGACCCGTATCTTTGTTCTGGTTTAAAATAGTATCGAGCGCGACGGCCGTCTTTCCCGTTTGCCGATCGCCGATGATAAGCTCGCGCTGACCACGGCCGATTGGAATCATGGCGTCCACTGCCTTTATGCCAGTATGGAGCGGCACTTTCACCGACTCGCGAGATACCACGTCGGGAGCCGCGCGCTCAAGTGGATATGAAGCAAGCGTCGTGCTATCTGCAACAAGAGGTCCCTTCCCATCAACCGCCTCACCAAGGGGAGAAACGACGCGGCCCAAGATCGATTCGTGTACACCGAGCGAAAGCACTTTACCAGATCCTGTCACACGATCCCCTGCCGCAACTTTTGCCGGATCACCCAAGATGATGCCGCCAATAAATTCCTCTTCAAGACTAAAGGCGATACAGGACACCACACCCGTTTTTGTTTCGATCGAGAGAAGCTCCTGCGAAAGTGCGCCCGAGAGACCTGCAATACGCGCAATACCTTCGGCAGTCTCAACAACAGTACCGACGGCACGAACCGCTGGATCATCCTTCCAGCCTGCAATTTCACGTTTTAGTTTTTCAACAATTTCGTATGACATAGCAAAAGAAAAATTGGTTGTTACCCTAACATCGCCTGGAGCTTCCCACTCAGCGAAACATCAAGCTCCTCTTCCCCGTTCAGAAGCACACGAACACCAGCAATAAGCGTGGGGTTAACAACGACAGTAACCCGATCTTGCGCATCAAAGCGAGAGAGGATCTTTTCGCGCACGGCACTTTCCTGCTCACGAGCAAATTCCACTCGAACCATCCTTCCACCGTTTTTTTCAGCCAGAATTCCCTCTACTTCATGGACCACCTGACCGGCACGTGCATAATCTCCATTCTTTCTGAGAACCGAGGAAAGGCGGCTCGTAGCATTTTCTGAAGAAAGCCCCTCGGCAAGGGCCAGAAGAAATGCTTCTGCATAGGCGCGAGGAGGGTACTTCATGAGCGGGCAGAATTTTTTACAAGGTCTACCGCCTGCGCGATAAGGCGATCATCGACGAGTTTTGGATCAAGAAGCACGGTCTTCTCTAAAACCTCTTTCACAAAGGCTCGGGCTTCGCGCTCCACATGCGCCATACCCTCCGCCTCGAGACGGAGCGCCTGCGCATGCGCCTCTTCCACGATTCCAGCACCCTTTGCTTCCCCCAAAACAACGCTATTTTTCACGATGGCATCCCCCTCCCGCTTTGCTTCATGCATCACCTCCAGGGCCTCTTGTTCAGACTGAGCGGCGCGAAGGCGAGCTGTCTCAGCAATATCAGCCAAGCGCTTTTCGCCTTCGTCTGCTGCCCGAAGACCTGCTTCTATCTTGAGACTCCGCTCTTCCATCATCTTCGCGAGCGGCTTATAGACATACACGGTGAGCACCACGAGTACAACCAGGAAGTTAAACGCCTGCGCAATAAGCGCAGGAAGGTTAACCCCTAACTGTGTGAAAAGCTCGCCCATGATCTCGTTCGAACTAAAACTATACGAACTTCAAGATCAGAGCGACCACAAGTGCGTAAATAGCAATCGCCTCAGCAAACGCGAGAGAAAGAATCATTGCTGTCTGAATCTTTGGCGCTGCTTCCGGATTTCGGCTAATAGCGTCTGCCGCACCTGAACCTATCTTTCCGATCGAATGCGCCGGAATCATCGTTCCGAAGATGATCACCAAAGCGATCGCGAGCTGCTTCATTACTTCTGGGTCCATACTGTATTTTTACTTATTATTAATGACTATGAATGCACTTCTTCATGGGACACAGTCGCCATCCCCAAGAATACAAGTGTAAGCATGGAAAATATGAGCGCCTGGATCAGTCCTACGAACACTTCGAGAAACAAAAAGGGCAAGGGCACTACGTACGGGGCGATGAAGGCCACGATCGTAAGCAGCACCTCGCCTGCGAAAATGTTTCCGAAGAGGCGGAATGAGAACGAGATTATCTTAACAAATTCTGAGATAAATTCAAGTATACCAACGAAAAAGAGTACCGGGTCGCTAAAGTTGAAAAACTTATGCACATGCCCCCGAAAGCCGATCGCTGCTGCGCCTAAAATATTTACCGCAAGGACGGAGATAACCGCAAGCGCAATCGTAAAGTTGAGATCGGCGGTTGGTGCCCTGAACAGCGGGGCGTGGCCAATGTGAATATGTGAGAGCGGCAAAAGCCCCAACCAGTTTGAGGTAAGGACAAAAAGAAAAATGGTGCCAACGATTGGCAGATACCGGACCGAAAGCTCCCGATGTCCAAGGACCGAATCCATCAGGTCGAGCGCAGCTTCGGCAAAAACCTCGAAGAAACTCTGAAGCTTTCCGGGCACTGGCTTCATGGCACGGTTAATGAAGTATGCAACCGCAAGAATAAGGAGCATGGCAATCGCCCCCATAAACATGGAGTTTGTAACGGCAACGCCCCCAATATGAAAAATCTCCTCCGCACGAATACTGATCTCTGGCATTACAATTCACCCTAGCACACCGACTGTTTTTTTAAAAATGAAACGGAAAGTGCATAAAAATCATTGACTTATGAAAAACAGAGGAGCTAAATACTGTGTGGGGGTACAACAGTTCTCGATGATGGCACACGGGCCGGAGGGCCAATGCTACTCAGTGCTTTGACCGAACTGGACGAGCAGAGGGAACGCCATCGCAAGATGGACATCCCCTGCCCCAGGGTACAGCTCGTCACAACACCGCGAACGCAAGATGGCTTCTGGACCTGTTCTGATCCGTGGCTGAGCCTTTCCGCCCGACACGAGATCCGCAAGGAATTCGCTGCCACGAAGGATGTGTTCCTCGTCACGGACGCCGGAGGTCCCTACGTGGTAAGCACGCCGCCCGGCGAACTCACCGATGCCCGCAAGGAACTGCTGCGGGCGGACCGACTCACCAAGCTCCGCACTCTTCATGCTGCGGTGACTGAGAAGGGCATCACCCGACTCATCATCGTAAGCCACGAAAAATGCGCCGTAGTACGAGCAGACGGGTTCACGTTCGATCGAGTCGTGGATGACTACGAGTTCCATGCACCGCGACTCAGAGAAACACGGGAGTGGATCATCGGTAATATTCGCATGACCATTACCATCCTCCTCGGCTTCGCAGTCAAGGACAACAACGACCTGACCCGGATCATCCCGGTCGAGTAGGTCGCAAAGGGAAGCCCCCACGGGGACTTCGTAGGGGTCTCTCGGTGCTCACACACAGCACTGATGAGGCCCCTTTCATTTTTATCCACCGCACACCGCTCTTGAAGTTTTAAAATACGAGGAATATACTGTGACTTTCTCAATATCTATAAGCCCTTAATTGCTTCTTCTATGATGGATCAGCTCAAGGCGAACTGGAAGTCAGGCCTCTCAGTGGCGCTCGTTTCTGTGCCCCTCTCATTATCACTCGGAATTGCCGCCGGAGGCACCCCCATCATGGGCATAATCACCGCCATCTGGGCGGGTCTCATAGCGGGTATGTTGGGAGGAAGTAAATTCAATGTTGTCGGCCCGGCAGGAGCACTTGCTGGTATTCTGGCCCTCAACGCACTCCAATACACTCCAGGGATACTCCCCTTTTTAGCAATCGGTGCCGGCCTCATTTCCCTGGCAGTATGGGCGCTTGGTTGGGACAAGTATTTAATATTTATTCCATCTAGCGTCGTGCACGGCTTCACACTCGGCGTGGCACTAACCATCGGCTTCGGGCAGCTGAACGCGGCACTGGGGCTCACGGGCCTTCCCTCTCACGAGACGATTCTGGAAAATATCATTGAATCTCTGAGAAACGTTGCGGCCACAGATTTTGCGGCACTAGTACCCTTCCTCATCGGCTTGGGCCTTCTCTTCTACATCATCAAGAAAAAGCCGCTCTGGCCAAATTCGATCATCGTAGCAATCTTGGGAATTGCAGCCGGCTACGCAAGCAGCATCGGAGTTATCCCATTCCATATGGTAACACTCGCTGAAAAATATCCTGCGCTAGCGCTCAATCTTTTCTCGATACCGAGCCTGGGAGCACTGAGAGCCAGCGCGGCCTTTGCAGACATCAGCGCAATTGCGCAAGTAATGCTTGTTGTCCGCCTTTCCGCCGTAGTTGCTTTCGTACTCATTCTTGAAACACTTCTCTCGGCAAAAATCGCAGACGGCATGACCAAGACAAAGTTTGACTCCAAGAAAGAGATGCTCGGTGTGGCTCTCGCCAATATCGTATCCGGAATTTTTGGCGGCATTCCTGCGAGCGGCGTCTTTGCTCGCACAGCGCTGAACATAAAAAGTGGTGCTACGTCGGCCTACTCTCAGATAATCCAAGCACTTTTGGTGGGCGTTATCACGTTCGTACTTCTCCCCGGATTCCAGTACATTCCCATGTCGATCATCGCATCCATCCTGGTCTATGTGGCGATCCGCATGGTAGTCCGCGAGCATTTCGTGAAGTTTTATACGTTTGACAAAGTTGCATTCGTAACCTCCATGGTGGTTGCCATACTCTCGATTGCCTATGAAGCGACCACTGGTATCCTCGTGGGCACCGCCGCAGCGCTTCTCTTCCTGGTCAACAGAATCTCAAGTGCCCAATCAAATATAACTGTAGGCACAAACAAACCCCTCACAGAAACGAAAGAGGGAGACATTATTGTGTATCGTTTTGCCGGTGAACTCACCTATGTAAATTCCAAAAGCCACGTGGAAATGTTTCCGACACTTCTCCCGAGAAAGGCCGTGGTCTTGAACTTCCGGCATCTCTTTTACATCGATCTCGACGGAGTAGAAGCGCTGGACGAAATCATTGAGCATTTGGAGTCAAAAAAACAGAACATCTATCTCACTGGCATTCGAGACCAAGTGGCACTCTTTATCAAAGAGCAAAGCTGGTATAAACATCTCGTAGAAAAAGGCCACGTATTCAACAGAACCGAGGAGGCAGTAGCTGCGGCGTACGCACATAAGTAAAGACACGAAAGGGCGGGGTCCAGAGACCACCGCCCTCTTCAAACAAGGGCACTCCCTCACCGCGCCTCAGATCGGCTCGAATGTCTTGAGCGAAATATTGTTCACTGCGATACACAGCCCCCAGTAGCCAGACCTGAGACCCACGGTCATCTTCGTTCCCCCTCGAAACTCCAGCACAATCGAATCGTCGAGAACTTGGATGCCCTCGAGCTTTCTGCGCCCGTACTCATGCATGAGCGCAGCTCGAACCTCTTCCTGAAGAGCCTGTACGCGAGCAGCTTCCTTCTGGAGCCGCCGTGCGTCTTGCCGACTCATCGAAGTCGGCATAGATTCAGCACCAGGATTCTCGGTGCGAGATCTTCTCGTCATGGCTTGATCCCTCCTGCATATGAGTATACACGACCACGGCTTTTGGATTGCATACAACAATTCTCCGTGCTATTTTTTTGCGGGGGGGTACCTTGAACCGAAAGGATCGTTCGATGAGCAAGATCAATAAGACCCGGATCGCACTCGCGGTAATGCTGGCAATTGTGATGGGCTGTATCGGCTTTATCCAGTTACTCAATACGTCGTGGGAAGGAGCTGCGACACTTGGCGGGGAACATTTTCCGGCGCCAATCCTCTTCTGCGACAGTCCGCTCGACTACCACTACGAAGCAGACGCCGCCTTCGTGGTGTGCATCGACCAGCGATTCAAAAAAGCGGTAACTGATTTCGAACACCACACATGGCCCGACACCGAGCGAGATCCTCTCACGAGTCTCGGCGGAGTCATGCCGTTCGCAACAGACGACGTACACTCTATTCCGACGGAACTGTACGCAGCTTTGGAAGACAGGGTCAATCCGAAGCTTGTTCCTTACCTTACGACTGCGCACCGACTGTGCGCATGGACACTGCTCTACGAGATCGACAAGTCGATCGCGCTCCACCGCACAAAACGAATCGTGCTCTCCATGCACGAGGAGTGCGGTGCGTATGGCGCCAGAATGCCGAAAAGAAAGCAGGCACCAGGAACCTTCGAGGTGTTCGTCACATCAGAGCTCCGGAAAGGGGCTCGCTTCGTTCGGGCGCATCTCGAACAGATCGGGAAGCGGAATTTTCCGATCGAACTGGTCGCGTTTTACAAGGAAGGGCCGAAGCGCGCGCGCGACCTGGTGTCAACTTCAGCCAAAGGGAAGTAGATCCAGTCGAGCGTAGCGTCCCTCTCCCACAGCGGAGCCCACACAAGGGTTCCGCTGTTTTTGCATTAGGTACGAAAAACCGCCCTGTCACCGAGGTGACAGGGCGGCACGAGCGGCGAGAGCTACCCGAAAGTTATTCCGACGGCGCTCGCATTAGGAACCTCACTCTCGATACAGAGGGCAATCTCGGACGCAACATCATCCAAGCTCCCGAGCCCGGTCTTGCCGCGCACATATTGCCCAATCTTGTAGCACAGCTTGCCGGGAGAAAGGCGCGGGGGGAGCGCTCCGACTAGTATCACTCGAACAGGTTTAACATACGTCATCCCCTCCCGACCAAAACGTACATAAAAACCAGGAAGTTCAGTGATCATCGAACGCACCCCTTTCAAAAGATCTAGAATTTCGTATATCCAGAAACGAAATGAGCTCTCTTCCGAGAGCTCATGTTCGATATCGTATGGAGGAAGTGGGCGCCTCACAATTGCGAATATGAGATCTCGGAAGAGAGACTAAAGTAAAAACTCATAAAGCTAAATCCCCAGGCGCCCTTTTTCATAGAGTATAGAATATCCTATCTTTTGTAATACTTCAAGCTACTGTATCAGAGTTAGTGGTGGAGGTGGGGTGGGATCGTCATGAGGCTTTTCTACATGCATCCTGTGCTCCAGAACCCGAATGATCTTCTTCTCTTTTCTCGCATACCACCAAAGGGCAGCGATAACGGCGAG